>CAYWLA010000182.1:0-2505 GCA_964458955.1 uncultured Methanosarcinales archaeon | reverse complement strand
TAGGATTGCCTTTTGGCATACTTGCAAGGTCAGACAGATTAATTGACGAAGAAATTGTTAAAGACTTAGCAGATGCAGGATGCATTTATGTTGACATGGGGATTGAATCCTTTAATCAGGATATACTAAATTATGTCAAGAAAGACCTTAATGTAAAAACAATAAAAAAATCAATTGAACTATTACAGAAGTATGGGATTGAACCAAAGTTGAACATTCTTTATGGTACATGCCCTCTTGAGACAAAAGAAACATTAAGAGACAGCCTGAAAAAAGTCAAGGCATTGAATATTGATTTTGTGCAGTTTGCAGTTGCATCACCATTTCCAGGAACAGAATTCAGGGCCAAAGGTATGAAAGAAGGGTGGGTTATTGAGCCGGATGTTGGAAAAGCAGACCCAAGCAAAAGGTCTTTGGTTAAATATCCTCATCTGTCAAACAAATACCTTGATATGTGGGTTGTGCATTCGTTCAGGTCTTTCTATTTCAGGCCGAAGATAATATTAAAAAGGCTGTTTAAAATAAGAAATATTTCTGAGTTCAGCATATACCTAAGGGGGCTTTACAGGCTTATAAAAAGAGAATAATTAAAAATGATAATAAATATCCTATTAATATTATTGATTTTATTTGCTTTTTTATTTCTCTGGACATGGATTGGCTATCCGGTTTTTCTCTTCTTTGCTTCAATGCTGTTTAGGAAAAAACATCTTATTTCCGATAGTTATATGCCAAAGGTTACAATGATGATAATGTCCTACAATGAAGCAAAGGTTATTGAAAAGAAGATAAAAAATTCCCTTGAGCTTGATTATCCAAAAGACAAGCTTGAAATTTTTGTTGTTGACAGCGCATCAAATGATGGAACACAGGATATTGTTAAGAAATATTCAGGGCAGGTAAAACTGATTGAACAGGGCGAAAGAAAGGGAAAGGCCTCTGCAATAAATTATGGAATGAAATATGCATCTGGGGATGTTATAATAATTACAGATTCAAATGCAATGATGAATAAAGAAGCAATAAAAAAAATTGCAAGGCATTTCTCAAATAAAAGCATTGGCGGCGTGTGCGGAAGATTTGAGGCAAGGGATATAAGGGACACAAGCATTGGCGCTGGCGGCAGCATATACTGGAAAATTGAGAAATTTCTTAGAAAGCATGAAAGTGATATTGACTCTGCAATACATATGAGCGGAGAGATAACAGCTTTCAGGAAAGGTGTTATTAAAGAAGTTGATGAATCAAGCCTGTCAGAGGATTTTGACATGGCAATAAGAATAAGGAAAGCTGGCTTCAGGATAATGTATGAGCCAGATGCAATTGCTTTTGAGCCAGCTCCTGAAAATGTAAAAGATCTTTTAACACAAAAGAAAAGGATAACAATAGGAACGTGGCAGGAATTAATCAAGCACAAACAAGTTCTGTTTAATCCAATGTATGGTTGGTACGGCCTTGTTATACTGCCCTCCCATAAGCTTTTTCAGGTGCTGACACCTTTTTTCATGATTCTTATATTGATTTGTTCTGCACTTCTTTGCATAATGACAGATGATTCTCTTATATGCATGTTTTTAATGGTTCAGGGAATATTTTATTTTTTAGCCATTGTTTCATTCATTCCATTAAAGGCAATAGAAAAGTTTCCCTTGTTTGTCTTTATAAAATATTTCATGGCAACAAACTGGATACTTATTTTGGGATTTTTTGATTTCATAAGAAAGAAAAGAATAGTCACATGGAAGAAGATAGAAAGCTCCAGGAATTTCTGATGCTGATTTTTGGGAATTATCTAATTAAGAAACAGGTTAAAACGGAATAATTTCACTTGAGTCAAAGATATTTGCAAAAATTTATATAATATCCCTGATTTTTTCTTCTTATGATAGAGATTGAAATCAGGGCTAAAGTTAATAATATTGAAAAGATAAAAGATAATCTGAAAAAAGCTGATGCTAAGTTTATAAAAACCGAATATCAGGTTGACAGGATTTTTGGGCATTCTATGTTTCTAGATGAAAATAAATTTATTATAGATGGCGGATTAAGTGCAAGAATAAGACAGGTTAATGACAAGAAAGAGGTTGATTTTAAAGAAATAACAAGAGACAAGGCAGGAATAGAAGTTTCAGCAGAAATCGGGAGTGTTGAAGATGGGCTTAGATTTTTAAAAAAGCTCGGTTTTGAAGAAGCGTTTACTTTAAAGAAATCAAGAGATGTTTTTGAATATAATAATTTTACAATATGTTTAGACAGGGTTGATAAATTAGGCAATTTTATTGAAATTGAGAAACTGGTGTCTTCAAATTCTGAGGAAGAAAAAATAAGACAGGAATGCATTGAATTGTTAAACAAATTTGCTCCTGATTCACAGATTGAAAGAAGAAAATATGGAGACTTAATACAGGAGATATTGAATAAAGATAAATAGTATGGAAGAATTCTTGGGAATTATCTGATTAAGAAGTAATCTTACCCTTTAAATTTCATTTTCAAAAGTAAAGG
>CAYWLA010000181.1:0-2505 GCA_964458955.1 uncultured Methanosarcinales archaeon | reverse complement strand
ACAGATATCAAGCTTGCTTCCCTAAACTTATAAAATCATAAAAAAATATGCGTATGGAACTTTGGTTCTCACACAAAGAATATAGCTGACTGAAACATTAAAAAGGGGTCTTACTTATAAATATATTTTCTCAATAATTGATTTAAAGCTTTATCAAGACATTTAAAACTTTATAAAGGTCTATAATATGGTACATTCATGAATCATGCTCAATAATACTTTTTTAAACTTTTTAAAGGTGTTTTTAGCCATATAAAATTTAGAAATGTTTATATAGTCAACTGAAGTCCTTAGTTTATGCTTAAAAAACTAATTATAGTGTTAATGCTATTGATCTCAATAGAAAACTGTTATGCTGCTACTATCCATGGCAACATCTATGACCCAGACCTTAATAAAATGGAAGGAAGAACTGAGATAGAAGTTGACTCGTCGCCAAGGCAATACCAAGTTTCTACAGATGGTACATACTCCTTCTTCCTGTTGGTTGGGAAGTATACTATCAAAGCAAAATATGAGGAGCACGGAAGATTAAAATATATTGCTGAAGAGAGAATAGTTGTCAGGGATGAAGGCAGATTTATACATGATGTTGTAATGTATCCAAGCCCAGAGGAAGAAGAAAGACTATTGGATAAAACATTGGAAGAAATAGGAAATAATTCCAACAAAACACAAGATATTCTTCTTTTTGTGATTATTGGGTCAGTTTTTGTAATATCCATTCTGCTTGTTGCTTATTTTTTAAGAAAAGAAAAGAAAAAAGAACATTTCCAGGAGAAAAAAGAAGAAAGTTTTGCTGCAACAGAAGAGAAAAAAGGGGAAATTCCTGAAAGTTCTGATGAAACAAAAGAGGAAAAAGAAGAATTTGAGTCTCCTGAAAGCCTGGATAAGGTAATAAGGATTATTAAAGAAAATAACGGAAGAGTAACCCAGAAAGAGATAAGAAAGCAAATTCCACTGTCAGAGGCAAAGATAAGCCTTATGATAACTGAATTAGAGGATAAGGGAATTGTAAAAAGAATCAAGAAAGGCAGGGGCAACATAATAATATTAAGCAAAAAATTAGATTCTGATAAAGATTAATGTTTTTAACTCTTATACTTCTGAAAAAGAGAATACATTACTTTTGCTTCATCTTGTATTTCCTGTGAATTAAGCCTTATCAAATAATCCATAACTGTTTGATTATTTTAAAATTAAAAATATTTAAATATGTCTTATTTTTCCAAATTCTTATGAAAATTTTAGCATTTGTTGATATACATGAAGATATAAAAGCATTAAATAAAATAATAGATAAATCTCATAGTGCAGATTTATTGGTGTGTGCAGGAGACTTAACTGTTTTTGAGCAGAATATGGACTTAATGCTTTCAATGCTTAATAGAATAGGAAAGCCTGTTTTGATAATCCCTGGAAATCATGAAACAAGCACAAACCTCAGGAAATCATGCTCCTTATTTAAAAATATAATTTGTCTGCATAAAAGAAGTTATGAAGTTGGAAATTATTTGTTTTTTGGGCATGGCGGAGGAGGATTCTCAACGCATAACCCACAGTTTGAAAAAATAGCTAAAGTATTCAGCAGGAAAATAACAAATGAAAAAAAAGCTGTTTTTGTATCTCATGAGCCGCCTTATGGCACAAAACTGGATTTGATTAATGGTCACTGCGGAAGCAAATCATTAAGAAAATTTATTAAAGAGAATAATTTAAAGCTTGTTATATGCGGGCATTTACATGAGAACAAAAATAAAATAGATAAGATTGGCAATACAATTATAATTAATCCCGGACCTTATGGAAAGATAATTGATATTTAAAAAATAAAAAAAATTAATATTTTTTCTTTTTCTGCTGGACAAAATAGCCAACTACTGCAAGAACTATAATTACTGCTATCAAAGTTATTATCAAAGCTGTGTTTGATGGTGGTTTTTCTGGCGGCACTTCTTCCTCTTCTACAGGAGCTCCCTCTTCTGCTGGTGCCTCTTCTTCTGTTACATCAGCTTCTTCTTCTGGCACTTCCTCTGCTGCTGGTGTTATTACTGCGGGTGCTTTTTCTGCTGTTATTGCAAATGTTGAAAAGCCAGGTGATTCAGAACTGTAATAATAATATGTTGTATCTTCACTATCTCTTGTTGTTGTGAGTTTGCTCCATTTATTAGTGTAATACCTATGCAATGCAATAGTGTCTTTTCCGTATCCTTTTTCTGTTAGCCATTCCTTCTTGACCTTGAATTTAATGATTCCTTTAGTTACATCACTATCTGTCATGGCTGTTTTTGTTATTGTTATGTATTTGTAGACACTTCCTTTTGCTGATGATGGAGCAGAAGCTCCTGAAGGCAATGAACCAGCATCAACCTTTATTTTTGCATTAGTAACCGCATTCTTGACAGTCACTGTTATTCCTGTCACAGCAAAGGTTGCTGACTTAGTGAATGCAATGGCCTTGGTTGACCCTGCTGCAAGTGTCCCAACTGTCTGTTCATCATAAGT
>CAYWLA010000180.1:0-2510 GCA_964458955.1 uncultured Methanosarcinales archaeon | reverse complement strand
AACTTGTTCTGGAGCAACTCCAAATTGTAATGCTGTAACTGGAATTTGTGGTGCTACTGTTGAAGATTGTTCTGTTTTAACTTTTGATGCAGACGATTACGATGTTTTTTCTGTTAATATCAGTTCTCAGAAATTTTTCTTTAGAGCAAGAAACATCCAAACAAGCGGTTTGAATGATGTAGTTTCGTTAGAGAGAGTTTCTTGTGGTTCCGGTGGGACCACCGAAGTGTGGCAAACAATTTGTGCGGGGAAGAAAGCTGGAGATGATTGTATCTCTGGAGACATTGAGATGACTATAGAGAACGTAACTGTTCCTGATAAAAAGGTAAACATTTCTTCTTGTGGTGCTACTTTTGAGTTGATTGAGGACTTTGACGCTGGATGTAGTCCTGGTAGCTGTAGCGATTTAACTCCAAACAATACCTGCTCAGATACTAAACCCGGTTATTGTTCTAATGGAAATATGGTAAATAATTGTAGTGGTTGTGGTTGTTCTGTGGGTATTTGTAATGCGAGTGGAGTGTGTGCTATTCCAGATACCTGTATTGATTCGGACGCAAAAAACTATGGTAATAAGGGTAATGTGACTCTTGGTTCTGAATTTAGAGAAGATTCTTGTGAAGACGGAAGACTTCTTGAATATTTTTGTAATACCTCTTCTATCCTGACGGGAGTTGTTGACTCGGAGCTTAATCCTTGTTCTCTTAGTTGTAGGGACGGAGCTTGTTTAACTCCAGCAGAAGTTGCGGTTGATAACTGTACAGATACGGATGGACCTAATAATTATTTCCTTAAAGGAAATGTTAGTTCCACTTCTCTTGGAAACTTTAGTGATTTTTGTGATACTGTGATGATTGTTGTTGAGTATAATTGTAATGCTAGTTCTGGAGCCACGGGAGAGACGGTAGTTAACTCAAGTTTCCAGTGTACAAGCGGATGTGTTAATGGCGCCTGTGTTGCTTCAAACGATGATGAAGATTTCGGGCTTTATTGTGCTCCTTCTTCTTTGGGGGGTCAGACAAATAATATTCCTATAAGAAGTAGATTTAAGGGAAGCGATGATAAAACTTATTATTGTAATCCTTTAACCCTTGGTGCTTCTGTAGCAAAGAATAATGGTCTTGCTTGTGTAGAAGACTATGAGTGTAATTCCAATGTTTGTCTGGATGGAAAGTGTACTTCAATCTCTCAAGAATTAGCGGCTCAGAAGGGAATTCTTCAACAAATACTATGTAGAATAAAGAGTATTTTCACTAGTGAGACATACGATCATTGTATAGCCGCTTCATAGGTAGATTAAAATGAAACAAAATTTTTTATTATTCAGCTTATTAATTATTCTCTTAGTTTGTGTTGTAGCTGCAGAAGATTGTGATATTATAGGAAAGGTTGATTATGCCACAAATACTTATTGTGATTTAAATATGACTTCTCAGACGCTAAAATTAAATGATACGGAGTGTTGGAATAATTATGAGTGTATCGGGGGAAGTTGTGCTGAGGGCGTTTGTCAGGGTAAACTGGATGAACTTGCGGAATCAAACTCTCTTTTCGCAGAAATCTTCGCGTTTATCTCTGGAAAAGAGTGTAATCCAGAAAATACTTCTTATCATTGTGAGGGAGAAGTGGCTTATTTGTGTGGGGCTAATTGGGTATGGGAAGATAAAGGTAAAATATCTGGAGAGTGTGGATATTCTCCAAGCGGAGGAAGCAGTAGTAATTATAATATTCTAATTTATTCTCCGATAAATATCACCTACAGTACTTCTTCGGTTTCTTTAAAAGTTTCTGGAACGAGTTCTCTTCATTATTGGGCGTATACTCTTAATGGGGGAACAAAAATTAACTTTGTTCCAAATGTGACAATTACTCCGAGACAGGGTGTGAATACTCTGGTGGTTTATTCCGGTAGATCTGCCTCTACATCGGATGTGAGCAAAACAGTTATATTTAATTTGGTTTCTGTTGCTCCGGCGAGTAGCTATTGCGGAAATAATATATGTGACTCGGGGGAGAGTTGTTCTTCTTGTTCTGGAGATTGTGGGGCATGTGTGGTAGATAATTGTGGGAATGATGTATGTGATGTAGATGAAAGTTCTGCTACCTGTCCTGAAGATTGTCCAGCAGCAAAACCTAAAAATGGATGGAGAATTTTTGCTTTAGTTTTTCTTATTTTTCTAATCTTGGCGATAATTGCAATTGTAACAATAATTATAATTATGAGAATAAAAAAGAAGCGTGCTCAACAAGCTAACGCTTCCAAAAACTCTTCACAAAGAACGAATTCTGGAAATGTTGGAGTGAATCCACAAAGATAATTTTTTAAAGAGATTTATTTGGTTATTATATGGTATTTATAGTAAAAGTTCCGGGTATTAACGGTTTAGGTAAGACGAAAGGCTGTGAGGGGGCTGGAAACGCAATCCTGAAGGCTCTTAAAGATGTTTGGACGAGTGAAGAAGGAAAGGAAGTTGATAGTTCTAAAATAGATTTGGAAGAGATACACCTTG
>CAYWLA010000179.1:0-2539 GCA_964458955.1 uncultured Methanosarcinales archaeon | reverse complement strand
TGTTTGTCCTGCTTTGCTTCAATGGCCTCTTTGCTGTTTTTATTCCAGTTGCTGTAATACTGCAGTTTCTTTTCTTTTTTTATACTAAACTTTTTCTTTTTTTTCTTTTTAAGCTCTTCTTCCTGGATTTCATCAAGTGCTTTCTCAAGCTTTGTTTTCATTTTTCTTTTCGGCTTTTGGATTTTTTCTTTTTTTATCTAAATTTTCTTTAACTTTTTTCATAGGCTTTTCTTTTTCTTCTTCTTTTTCTGCATGCTCTTTGCTTTCATCGACTTCTTCTTTTAGTTCCTGCTTGTCTGCACTCTCTTCTTTAGGTTCTTTTTCTTCTGGCTCTTCACCTTTTTTAACCTCATCAATGTAATTCATCTGCAGCTCAAAAACAGCATCATTGACCATTTTTTCTTCATCGTGTGTCAAATTATTTTTTGTTTTTTCCTTAATCATATTCAACATGTCAATAGTGTATTTTGCTTCATTTAAGTCTCTATCAATACTGCCTGTCAAGGGATTTGTTATCTTTCCAAGCTGTATTATTGCGCTGGTTTTCAAGCTAAAAATCAGCTGCACAAACTGAATTTCATAAAGTTTTTTTTCATCTATATTTTCCATTTTTTACCTCCTGTTTTTTAGAAACATAAAGCCTGTAGCCGCCACTTTTTGTTTTTTCTTCCATATTTCCAAAAACTTCAAGCATTTTCTCGCCAAGCATTTTTCCTCCCTTGCGATGCTTGGCAATCAATTGCAATAACCCCTCTTTTTCCAAGTGCTCTTTTGCCTCTTCAATAATCCTAAAGCAGAGTTTTCTTCCAGCTGTCATTGGCGGATTTACAAGAATTGTATTGAATTTTTCTTTTACAGCTGAATAAAGATCACTATGCCTTACCTCAGCATTTTCAATATTGTTAAGTTCAAGGCTCATCTTAGCTAACTTTAATGCCCTTTTATTTATATCAACCATTAAAACAGTTGTTCTTGGGAATATTTTTGCTATCACAACACCAACAACACCATATCCACAGCCAAGGTCTAAAACTTTCCATCCATCTTCTACAATACAGTTCTCAACAAGGACCCTTGTTCCATTGTCTACTTTTTTCTTTGAAAAAACACCTGAACCAGAATAGAACTCAAATAATCTCCCTCTTAAAACAGAGTTTAGTTTCTCAAGCCTTAAGGGACTTGTCTGGTTCTCTGAATAATAGTGCGGCATAAAAAGAATATTATTAAATGTGCTTTTAAAAGTTTCTATTAAGGCATTATTCCAAGAAGGCCGAATGTAACCCTGTCTGCTGCTTTTACAATATCCCATTCCTCTGTTCCCTGTATAATAATACAATTTTGATCAGAATATGCTGCTGTGGTATTTCCTATTTTAAACCATATAACTCCTGTTCCATTAACAGCATCCTTGCATGTCTTAACAAGGGTTTCATTATCATCGCTTTCTGTAAGGGCAGCCTGGGAAGGTATGTTGAATAGCCCATAGCGTGTTCCAACTATCCTGCCCAGCTCAGTAATGGCTAAAACAGACACAGAGCTAAGATTGCCAGACACTGTAAAATAAATTCCTTTTGAACCTACAATTTTTTCATATACTCCTGGCTCAACATTGATGTGCTCAAGCTCATTCGGTGAATATCTTGTTGTTATTCTAAAAAGTGTATTGTCCACCTGTATTTCTGTAAGCCAGAGGCTGGATACTTTTGTAAACTTAAATCCATTATACATATAGCTTTCCTCAGCTGGAGTTGGATGATAGAAATATTTTATGCTGAAGAACAAAACAAGAAGACCAACAATTATAATAATAGTTAATATAATATTTTTAGCACTGCCTTTATCGCTTCCTTTTTTTATTTCCTTTGGTTCAGGAGTTTTATCAAGTTCTTTAGGTAATTCTTCTTTTGCCATTTAATCACTCCATTACACCAAATAATGAGTATAATAATCTTTCTTTAACAGCAATAAAATCCTCTCTGGAGTTTATTTCACAGGTAATGCAGTTATTATCCATGTAAAAACCAGTCTGGTTTGATTCAGTTATATAAATTACAGGCGCTGCAGAAGTTGCATTATTGCAGTCAATCAATGGCAATCCAAAATCATTTTTTTCTGTAAGGCCAATCTCTGCATATACCTGGAAATATGGCCAGAATATTTCCTTTAATAAGGCAATATCCCCACTATAACGATTTTTAAGGTCATGGGTAAAATAAATCATGTTTGTGGTTTTTATCCTGTCAACAATATTGCTGCTTAAATTAATTGCCTCAAGGTCTGCTGGGAAATATTTAAAGCTCATTTGTATTCCATTGATTTTTGTATGCCATCTTTGGTCTTCTCCTATTGAAAATGAGAAACCATTATATTTTTCATTTGAGCTCTCTTTAAAAACATAGCCAATAGTACTGGTTAGCATAATAAGTGCAATAAATAAAACAAGAAATATACCTTTTTTATCTTTTTCTTTATGTTTTTTTCTCATTTTATATTCAAAAATTACCTTTATATTTATATCTTTTTGTTTAAGGAATTTTCG
>CAYWLA010000178.1:0-2566 GCA_964458955.1 uncultured Methanosarcinales archaeon | reverse complement strand
AAAACAGAAGCATTTAAAAAGGAGTCTTACTTACTGCTATAATAATTAAGACATTTTCAGTCTTATCTTAAATTTAAGATTGACTATTTCTGATTAGTATAAATAAAATGAAGGAGTTAAAAAAATGAGAAGAAATGATGAAAGACCAAGACGTGATTCTGAATCAACAAATTTCAGCAGCTTTGACAGAGGAAGCTTCAGTTCATCCCCTAGAGATATGCATAAAGCTGTTTGTGCTGATTGTGGAAAAGAATGCGAAGTTCCTTTTGAACCAAAAGAAGGAAGGCCAGTTTACTGTAAAGAGTGTTATGCTAAACATCGGCCTAAGAGGTTTTAGAATAAATGAGAGTATGTAAAAAATGCAAAGGAACAAGTATAAAATCCCGTAAAAATTATTCTCATGGCAAAAAATCAAAACCAACAACTACATTAAGTTGTAAGGATTGTGGTTCTATGGATATAGAAATAAAATCTAATGATAGGAGGAACCGAAGTTATAAACGTTAATAAATGGTAGATTATAAAATCATAAAATATTGCAAGCTTTGTAGAAAAAGATTTGTGGTTAATAAAGGGGAATCAAAAAAAAAGTATTGTGAAGATTGCCAATTAAAAGCAGATAAAGAATGGAATAACTGAACGGAGGTGAGAAAATGAAAGGAACTGTAAAATTTTTCAACAATATGAAAGGCTTTGGATTTATATCTGGAGAAGATGGCGAAGAATATTTTGTACATCAAACTGGGCTAAAAGAAGGCGTTTCTTTGAATGAAAACGATTCTGTTGAATTTGAAGTGGAGCAAGGAGACAGAGGTCCAAAAGCGGTCAATGTTAGTAAAGAATAATTCTTTATTTGTAAATTGAATCAAAAAACCCTTATTTTTCTATTAAAATTTTTTTTGAATTGAGTTTAACATATTGTAAAATATGTTATGTGTACTGATTCATACAAAGTATAGGGGGGGAGTATGAAGAAAGAGAAATCTTTAAATATAATTTAGCATTTTTTATCAAAATGGGAGAGGAATATTTAAAATATTTCGCAAAATATAAAAAACCTGAGACATTTGCCAATTATAAAGAACCTGAGACATCTTTTACAGATTTATGTGAATACATGGCAAATGAATTTGGAGTTATAGATATAACAAGACAACCATCAATTAAAACAATTGGTTTTTATACAGATTCAAAAGAAACTGTAGAGAAAATAAAAGATTTAGAATGGATTACAGAAGTCACATATAATGGTTCTACATCATAATACTTCTTTGAGTGATATTACATATAACATCGCGATCGCTGTTATACGTCCCGACTACTGAAAGGAATGAGGAATTCAGCAAAAACTTTAATTGAAGGAAAATTTATTAAAGGACAGTATAATATTCTAAAATGGGGTGATTTGTATGCCAATTGTAAATATTGAATCTTGGCCTTTAGAAAAGGAAGTAAAACCTGTTATAATTAAAAAAATAACAGAAGTTTTTACAGAAATGGGAATACCTGCTCAGGCAGTTACTGTTATAATACATGAAACAGAATTAGAAAACTGGGGAAGTGCAGGAGAACAGCATTCTGTAAAATTCAGGGATTTGAAAAAATAATCTGCCTTCAATTAAATTGCGATTTATATGTTTTTTCTGCAAGGAAAAATGCAGAAGTAAAGTGTAGGTACAATATGATAAAGAGCAATTTCACAGTTCATTTAAGATAAGATTATGTATTTTTTCTATTGTCTTTTTACTGACTTTTTTGTAAGGAATTGGCCAAGGAGGATGATTCCAATATTCATCCCTGAATATAACATTATTTACAATTCGTTTTGATTTATACCTTGGAATTATATGCCAATGGTGATGTCTTACACAGTTTCCTAATGTTGCATAATTAAATAAATCCGGATTGAAGCATTTTATTAGGGCATTTTTAGATTTCTTGATAATTTCAAGCAGCTCTTGAGTTTCAGATTTTTTTAATGCACATAAATCAATCACACTTTTTCTATTCAAAACTAATTTTAATTTGCCAAGATAATATTGTCTTGGAGATAAATAAAGAGTCCAGTATTTGTATTTTTTCAACAAAAGGAGTAAACCCTTTTTTGTAAATTCGAGTTCCATATAGTTCACTAAAATTGGTTAAATTGTGTATAACTTCTGGGCCATGTTAGTCTTATTTCCAGTTACGAACCAAGTTCTGAAAACCTACGTTCGTAGGGTAAAATTGAGCGTTATTAAGTATAAAGTTTATAACTCTTCTTTTAAAAAAAATAAAAAAAATCGTATCTAGAAAACTATCAAAAAATATAAACTTAGAATTTTTTGTGCTTTCCATAACAGTCTCTGCAGTAGACTGGTCTGTCTTTTGATGGCTTAAATGGCACTTCACATTCTTTTCCACAATCAGCACAAACAGCTTTATGCATTTCCTTTGGGCCCTGGTCTCCTCTGAAACCGCCTCTCCTATTATCCATTGTTTTTCACACTCCGTGTTTCACACATGAATATATTATTCATGCTTTAGCCAGATATTAATTCAACCTTTATAAAACTTTCCAATTAGT
>CAYWLA010000177.1:0-2572 GCA_964458955.1 uncultured Methanosarcinales archaeon | reverse complement strand
CTGCCCAGAAAAATAAGAAGAGCTGTTAAGCTAATCCTTAAAACAATAGTTTATTTGGCTATAAACTTACTGGATTCAGCAATATCTTTTGTTTCAAAACTAATATCTACAATTAATAGAATAATCCTAAGATTGTTTGATTTAATCAATTCTTCAGTTACAAAATTATTGAGTTTAATTAATTCCTTTATTTTAAGGTTAATGTTAATACTCAATTATTTAACAGCAATTTATCTAAGCAAAAAAGCAGCACTCACAAGGTTTGCTGGCATTATAGTTTTTGTCTTGATTATATTATTCTTCTTTATTGGCATAAAGCCAGGCGAGGAATCAATTAAGTTTGTTGGTGCTGTTGGAGAGGGTTGTGCTTATGAAACTGATTGTGCATTATGTGAAAATTGCGTTGGTAGTATTTGTACTTATGTAGGAAATGGACTTGCAGACACTTTAGGAACATATCAATGTACTGGAACAACTGGTTGCTCTGCAACAAGCGGTGATTATTGTAGATGTGATGGTGCAGCAAGCTGCCTGACAAATGATAATGGAACATGTACTGATAATGCCGAGTGCTTTAACAATTGCGATGCAGAGGACGGCATATATGAAGCACTTTATGGAAAAGATACAGATGACTTTGTCTGCTTCTCTGAAACAGAATGTGATGGTGGAGCTAGTAAGTGTGGCAACTATGATGGAGACTGCCAATTTGATGCTGGCGCAGATGATAACTGTGATGATTATTCAGGGGGCAGTAATATCCTGATTGGAGATCCTGGCTATCCTGGTTATTGTGACGCTAACTGTGGTTATCATGCAGAGGGAGGTAATTTTTATGTAAAGAATAGCACAAATGATAATATTGCATCCTTTAATGATATTGGTAATGTTACTATAAAGGGGATTTTATATGAAAACAGTACAACAGACCCTGATGGCGATGATAATTTCATAATACAAAACAGCACTGCTGACTGGGTTGCATGGATTAATGGCTCAACAGGCAGTATGTATCTTACAGGAACAATGACAGATGGTCAGGCATCAGTTACCCCTCCAGCCAATTCTTTCATAATTCAGAATAGTAGTGGCACTGCTGTATCATACATTGACAGCAACGGCAACTTAGGGTTGATTGGAACATTTGTACAAGAAGGCATTCCATGATAATTAAAAATATTCAAAAGGTGAGGAAAATGAAACAAATGAAAAAAAAGGAAATAAATTGGAACAAAGATAAGCACAAAAATGGTCTTTGCAACAATAAATCAGTAAAAATATTCCTTTCAGCCTTCATTTTGATGTTCAGCCTAGCGTCAGCTCTAGAGTTTTTCAGAAATTTGAAAAGGAGAATTAAAATGCCTGTTTTGATTACAATAATAATTGTATTAATAACATTAGCAGCAATTCCAATAACCATGGCAGCAGATATAGTTTCACACCCAGCTAGCCATGTAACTGCTGGCATATTTGACACAGGCAATTTTATATTCCCTAACTATCTTTTCATAACAGGAAGATTAGGCATTGGGACAATGAATCCTGACCAAGAGCTTCACGTCAATGGACAAATATTAACTAGCGAAGCAACAGCTGTTTCATATGCAGCTGGAGATTATCTTGTTTATTCTGATGATATTGAATATTCAGTTGATGATTCAGACGCTAATTATAAATTAATGAAGTCATTCAGAGTTTCTAAAAGTGGGGCTTTAAGAGTAAAATGGCAAGCCTATATTCAATCTGGGTTAGATTATTGGGCATATAAAATCGCAAAAAATAATGGAACAACTACCTTAATGTCAGGTTCTTTTAATACTTGTGATAACGGCTCCTGCAGCGTTGATTCATATGAACAATTTACTGATGATGTTTCTGGAGTTGAACCAGGCGATTTATTAGAAATTTGGATGTGCTCTAGCACATCTGAAGGAACTTGTGTTACTGGTGCAGGTCAAGATTTATATACTAAAGAGTTTAGACTCTATTCCAACAGCCCAAGCGTAGAACCAGTGGCAAGTAATATTTGGGGTGTCAACGTCGGCATCGGGACTACGGCGCCTGGATACAAATTACATGTGGATGGCAATGTAGAAGCAACTGGATATACCTTGAATGGTATTCCATTAGGAACATCTAGTGATTCGTACTGGTCAACAAACGGCAGTAATATTTACTACAATTCTGGTAAGGTTGGAATTGGCACGACTGCTCCAAGAGGACTCTTTACTGTTGTTGCAACAGGTCCTGACATAGCAGTCAATATAACCAATACTGGCGGCGGACATAGCCTTGCTGTTATGGACCAGGCAGGGGATACAACACCCTTTGTTATAGATAATTCTGGCAGGGTAGGTATTGGGACTGACTCTCCAACAGAGGCATTAGAAGTTCAGGGCAGGATTGAAGTAGTAAGCAGTGATGAATATGAGCTGACACCAGCAGATGGGATCTTAGATATTAATGGAGGAATAAATTTCGTAGGAAATCTCACTTTTGATGCAACAATGGAATTTGTAGATGGCAGTGCATCTAAACCTGGAATATCTTTCTCAAATGATACAGATACAGG
>CAYWLA010000176.1:0-2582 GCA_964458955.1 uncultured Methanosarcinales archaeon | reverse complement strand
CAGCTGGCTTGTAAAGCAGGAATGGATAACAACACTTGAAAAAATATTAAATCTTCTGGAGAAAATATGCAAGCTGATTCAGACATTTGGAAAAATAAATCAGGCAATTGCTGATGTTGAGGCACTTGCTTCTGCATTTGAATGGACCGGATTTGCAAAGACTATTCATACTGTTTCTTTAACAACTAACAAAATGTATAAACAAGTACTTGAATACACAGACAAATACTGCAAGTATATTTCATGCGACACAACAATCTGGGGCGGCTGGTATACTGATATCATAGACCAGAACAAGGGCCTTGAGATCTTCAAGGAGATGAGGTTTAATGGTGGTGAGGGAGCAACCTTCTGGCCAACAAGCCCAAGGGATAGCATTGTCTTAAGCCTTGCAACAGGATGTCTTCCTGGAATAATACACGGGCTGCAGAAGGCAAGGCAGGTAGAATGTTATTATGTATTATGCCTCAAGAAAGCAGCTGATGAAGGAATTCCATTGTCTGTTTGTGATGAGCAGAAATCATATCTTGAATGTGTGTTTATCTTTGGAGAAATATTCCAGATAATACCCTTTGCAGGATTTTTCAAGGGATTGGCAGAACAATTTACAATGATAGTTTCAGACCCATTAGGGCTTATATTCGGAGGGCTTAACTTTTATTGTAAAATGCAGCCAGCAGGTGCACCACATGCTATTTGTGTGATAGGCCATTT
This sequence comes from uncultured Methanosarcinales archaeon, assembly GCA_964458955.1. Taxonomy (GTDB): domain Archaea; phylum Nanobdellota; class Nanobdellia; order Woesearchaeales; family CG1-02-33-12; genus CG1-02-33-12. The sequence continues at coordinate 1,868 of CAYWLA010000176.1, read as the reverse complement.
AGTGCCAACCTTAGCATCTATTGCTGAAGACCTAATTGGATTTGTAGACGCAGATAGTTGGAGTCTCAGCGGTGATGTCTGCGAAGAGGCCTTAAAGCCAATGACTGAAACAACAGAAGAAGACACAGATGATGAAGAAGGCACAGAAGAAACAGATGAGGAATGAACTGGAGAAGAAGAATAAAAAACCAATTAATTAAAATTAAACATAAAAAATAAAATATAAATAAGAAGATGAAAAAAGGAAAAACAATTTCAATGTTTTTAACAGTTGCAATAATTGTCTTGTTAGCTGGAAGCATGGTTAATATATCTAAAGCAAATGGTGATGCAACAGAACCAGCTGATAATACATTAAGTTATGACCGTGCCAAAGGGGAATTAACATATGGAAATGAAGTAGTAGTTGACTTTTCAAACGAACAATATGATGCTTCCAAAGATATACTAACAGCATTAAAAAATCCTAAAGGATTTAAAATGGAAGATAATAGCCTTGTGTTTACAGCTGATAACTACAATAAAGAATTTAATGGTAAAAGCGTAGTAACATCCTATGATGGTGAAATAACTTTCAATAAAGATGGTGAAATGATTGCACAAACATACAAAGAAGAAATAGCTTTAGGTGTAGACAAAGCAACTTTTAGGATAACAGAGATAGATAAGAATAAGAATATTAAAGTAATATTTGAAACTCTTGATGATGATGGAAATAAAGACACATTTGATTTAAGTGAAGAACAAATGAAATTATATGAGTTTTTGCCAACAGGAATTCCACTAAGTGAGTATATTAAAGCCGAAGATAAACAGATAAAAAATTCAATTTTTGTAACAAATCCTGGAGGACCTGATTTAAAAATAAGCGGAACAGGAAAGGTTGAAACTCCTCCAGAGCAGCCTGCAGAAACAAAAAAAGAAACAATTCAAATAAGTGTGCCTGATGAGCTGGTAAATAAGGTTGGAGAGATATTTAATAATGAAAAAGAAGGATTCAGCAATGTAGAATGGAATTCAAAAGACAGCAAGCTTACATACACTACAAAATATGATGGTATTTCTACCAATGTTGAAATTGTCTGGGATAAGTATAATGAAATAGAATCAAAAACATATATTAAGAAACTTGAAGATGGTAGAACAATAAAAACACTAATAGCTCCTCAAACAGAAATCACAAAAACCTGGGTTGATAATATAGTTGTTTATGCTAAGTTTAGGGAACAAGAAATTGAAAATATTGGAGAACTGGGATTAAGTGATATTTATTATGATTTTGGTGTCTTAAAAGCTGTTAAAGATGGAGATACTGGTAATTTAGAAAATGGAATTATATTTACTTATGATGTTGAAGAAGGAAGTAATTTTAAGCGCACATTACAATTATTAGAAGGCGGGGGCACTTTGGAGTTTTACAACAAAGATACAGAAGAAGGAAACTTAGATGGAACAATAACTATTACAAGGGGCGGTGCAAAACTTACGTTTTATGGAACCGTCGAAAAATATAAAGATAGTATAAAAATAGCAGATAAAGATAAAACAACCCTAAAAGCTACAATAGACAAGGATGGTAATATTCTAACAGATTATAAGAATGGTGAAGCACAAACAACTTATTATGCTTATAATGTTTTCAGCGCATATGTTTTTGGAAAAAAACAAAGTGATAAATCAGAAAAGATATACTCTGCAGGATATGTTCCATTTGCATTTAGAATTGATAAAGACAACATAATAATAATTGATAGGCAGGGAGATGGAACTTATAAGTATATTCTTAATGGAGACGAAGTAAGTGAAGATAATCCTGGTGTTAAAGAAGCAAAAGCAATGGTCACAAAATCATTGATAGGCCCGGCATT
>CAYWLA010000175.1:0-2587 GCA_964458955.1 uncultured Methanosarcinales archaeon | reverse complement strand
AAATGCAGGAAATAGAGGTTATGAGGGCTTTGCAGTGGCTTGAGAACAAAAATATCCTTTCAATAAAAAAAGAGCTTAAGGAAATAATCTCTTTAGGCAAGAATGGAAAAATTTACCTTGAAGATGGATTACCTGAAAAAAGGTTTCTTGAAGCAATTGAAGGAATAATTTCTCTTGACAAAATAAAAGAAAAAGCAGGACTTGAAAAAGATGAGATAAATGTCTGCCTAGGATTATTAAGAAAAAAACTGGCAATTGAAATACAAGAAGGAATGAAGATAAAGATAACAGAGCAGGGGAAAAAACTTTTGCAAAAACCATCATTTGAGGAATTATTTTTAAAACAACTGCCCCTTGATTCAAAACATTTAACACAGGAGCAGAAGTATGCATTTAATGAGCTGAAGAAAAGAAAGGAAGTCATAAAAACAGATATTGTTACTGAAAGGAATGTTGAACTAGCAGAACTTTACAATGATTTGATAAAAGCAAAGATATCATTTAAGAACATAATTGATGAGCTTTCTCCGGCAATAATAAAAAACAATTCATGGAGAAACAAAAGCTTCAGGAGATATGACATAAAGATAAATGTCCCATCCATTTCTGGCGGAAGAAGGCACTTTGTAAATGAAGCTGTTGCATATATCAAAAAAGTATGGCTTGAGATGGGGTTTAAGGAAATGCAGGGTCCATTATTGCAGACATCTTTCTGGAACTTTGATGCATTATTTACAGCTCAAGATCATCCTGCCCGTGAAATGCAGGACACTTTTTTTATCAAGAATCCTGAAAAAGGAAAGCTTCCTGAAAAAAAATTTGTTGATGGTGTAAAAAATGCCCATGAAAATGGATTTGGAACAGGAAGTTTAGGATGGAGATATAAATGGAATCCTGAGACAGCAATGAAAAATGTTCTGAGAACACACACAACAGTCTTGTCTGCAAGAACAATTGCTGCACTAAAAAAAGATGATCTGCCTGCAAAATATTTCACAGTCGGAAAATGCTTCAGAAATGAGACAGTTGACTGGTGCCATTTGTTTGAATTATGCCAGGTTGAGGGAATTGTTGTTGATCCAGATGTAAATTTCAAAAATCTTGTTGGATATTTAACAGAGTTTTACAAAAAGCTTGGCTATGAAAAAGTAAGGATAAGGCCAGGCTATTTTCCATACACAGAGATGAGCGCAGAGGTAGATGTTTTTCATCCTGTAAGAAAGGAGTGGGTTGAACTGGGCGGCTCTGGAATATTCAGGCCAGAGGTTGTAAAGCCATTATTAGGAATTGAGGTTCCTGTCCTGGCGTGGGGCTTAGGAATGGAAAGGGCCATCTCGATGTATTACAATATAAATGATATCCGCGATTTGTACAGGAATGATTTGAAACAATTAAGGGAAATGAAAGCATGGTTGAAATAAAATGCCTACAATAACTTTGGATAAAAAAGATGTAATGAACCTTATTGGAAAGGAAATCCCTGATGACAAGCTGAAAGACAGGATATCAATGCTTGGGACTGACTTGGAAAAGGTTAATGATTCTGAAATAATTGTAGAGGTTTTTCCCAACAGGCCTGATTTATTATCTGAGGAAGGTTTTGCAAGAGCACTAAGCTCTTTTATTGGCGTGAAAACAGGGTTAAGAAAATATGATGCCAAGAAATCTTTGTTTAAGGTTAATGTTGACAGCTCTGTTGAAAATGTTCGGCCTTTCATAAGATGTGCTGTTCTTAAGAATGTTGATTTAACTGATGAAGCAATAAAAAGTCTGATGCAATTGCAGGAAAAACTGCATCTAACCCATGGAAGAAAAAGAAGGAAAGTTGCAATAGGAGTTCATGACTTTGACAAGGTTAAATTTCCTTTGGTGTACAAAGCTGTAAAACCAAATGAGATTTCATTTGTTCCATTAGGCATGACAACTGAAATGAATCTTGCACAGATTCTGTCAAAACATCCAAAGGGAAGGGATTATGCATTCTGTTTAGATGGACTTGAAAAATATCCAGTTATAATTGATGCAAAAAATGATGTTGTTTCTTTTCCGCCAATTATCAATGGAATTGTAACACAGGTCAGAGAGGAAACAAAAAACATTTTTGTTGATGTGACAGGAACTGATGTCAATGCAGTTACACAAGCTTTGAATATTTTGGTTGCAAGCCTGGCAGATAGGGGAGCAGAGATTTATTCTCTTAATGTTGGTGGAGTTGTCAGCCCTGATTTAAGCCCGAGAAAAATGAAAGTTGAATTAAGTTATGTTAACAAGCTATTGGGCCTTGATTTAAAGCAAAAAGAATTTGAGGAACTGCTTTCAAAAATGGGTTTAGGTTATGATAAGGAAGTATTGATTCCTGCATACAGGGGGGATATAATACATCCGGTTGATGTTGTTGAGGCAGCTGCAATTGCATACGGCTATGAAAATTTTCAGCCAGAGATACCAAACCTTGCAACTATTGCAGAAGAAAATTCTTTTGAAAAATTTAAAGCAAAGGTTGCAGATATACTGATTGGCCTTGGGGTAATGGAAACAAACACTTATCACATAACAAACAAAGAAAATTTAAACAAAAAGATGAATC
>CAYWLA010000174.1:0-2596 GCA_964458955.1 uncultured Methanosarcinales archaeon | reverse complement strand
TAAAAACCCTACTAAAAATATTTTAATACCATTAAAAGAAGTTTTTTAATGGTTAGTTCAGACAATACTATTTAGGCATACAAACAACAATAAAAGTAAAAACTCTTTTTCATCAAGTGCGAAACATTACCTAATAAGTATGTCAAGGTGAGAAAACTAATATTTATATATTCAAACAATTTTAATATCAACTATGTTAATTAAACAAAAACATTCTATTCAAATTGTAAGTTTATTGGAAGAGAATAATAAACCTATTTTAAAGACAGTAGGTTTCATATATATTAAAGATAAAAATCAAATCGTTTTTAATCCTTCAATGAAAGATTTTAAGAAAATGCATTGGACTTGGCATGAAGATGGAATGGTTCATATTAAAGGGCAGGATGGTAAAATATTAACAAAACATAAAAGGGTGCCTCTAAATAAATTTAAAGGACAAAGTCAATTTTTATTTTCAGCTTTGATAAAACAATTTTCGAAAGAAAGACACATTGATTATAAACTATGCGAAGATTCATCAGTGTTTTTAATCGATTTGAGACAATTTACTAAAGGATTAGGATTATCCATACATATGTGTGATTATTTAAGAGTCAATAAAGCAATGAATATTTTCAAAGATAAACCACATCACCAATCATTTATATATTGGAAATCTAATCCAAAAGTTGTTATAATTGCCTTTGATAATTAATTTATGGGTAATCTACATGAGAATTATTGTTCCATGGATTGCATCTCCAAATTCTCCAAATCGTCTTTGACCAACCTTTGAAAAATCCGTATTTTTCAATTGCCATCAATCCATAATTTGAACATGAAGGATAAAATCTACATTTATGCCCCTTTTTATTCAAAAAATGAGAAATCTCTTTTTGATGGATGTTAATAATAAGATATATAGATAGCTTTTCTAAAAGATTAGGTTCTTTTTTCATGGTAAATTGGAGTTTTGATAATATCAGTTGAATTGCATTTTGGACATTTCTTCATCTTATCTATTTCTCTCTGCAAATCCATTGATTTATTAGAAAATAAAGCCCCAAATGGATTACAACACATACCTGCACCGATTAATGCATTACTCGTTGCTTGAGACTTCAATTTTTTCTCATCTTCTTCTAAATAATGCCATATATTGCCACATTGATTGCATTTATATTTAATCTCTTTAACCATGCCTTTTTCCTTCATTTCTTTATCTTTTTGTTTTATTTTCTTTAACTTATCATGAAATTTATTTTTGCATTCATCACTACAAAAATAATTGCCAGAGAAATCAGATTTTGATCCAAAAAATCCTACTTTTTTTCCACATTGTGCACAGTTTGGCATTTTTATAACCTCCTAATTGTAAATTTTCTCGTTTCCATAAGATATTTTTCAAGTATATCCCAAACATACTCCTTTTTCAATTATCACGAATAGCAAACAGTTTTTTCAAAATTAAACCTCTCGTCATAAATATTATATGCTTTTTTATTAATTATTTGTATAATATTGCCTTCCTTATCAGTAATTATTTTCTTTAAATGAATAGTGTCTAAAATTGGGTCAGAGTATTTTCCACAGTACCACAACCTTATATTATCCCCTTCTTTATGACCTTGTTCACATTGAACATATAATGACCAAGTAACATTATATCCTTCATAAGTTTTGCCATTAAAAGAATTATTTAAACGCATATATGTAGAACCTAAAATACTCTTCCATTCAAATACATTTATTTCATCTAGTTGTGGACAATCTTCTTGTGATTTTTGTATTTCTGTTTTAGGACAATCCTTTGTATTGTTTTTTATTGAACCATCATAACATTGATATTTAGTAACTATCTTGGTTTCTATTTGGTTTGGACATTGAGAACAATCTAAATCAGGACATTTCTGCTGAGGACATTTAGAATAGTCAAATTCAGGACAATTTGGTTTTTGATATTGAGTTTGACAACCCGTAATGACCAAAATCAAGATTATTAAAATTGATAATAATATTTTTTTAATTTTAATGCCTCTTATAGGCTTTATAAATTACTTTAATATAAATCTTTCGAAAATGAAAACAGCCACATCTTATTTTAGAACTTCAAATCTATTTGAACCAACAATTATTAAACAAAATCTTCAGTAAAATAAGGAAAGATTAATATAAAACCCTGCCTTATTATGAAGTATGAAAAAGGAGATAAGAGTTCTGGGAATTGATGATGGGCCTTTTGATAAGTTCAATGATAAAGAGGTTATTGTTGTTGGCACTGTTTATCGTGGAGGTTCTTTTATTGACGGCGTTATCTCAACTCATGTTAATGTTGATGGAGATAATTCAACAGAAAAACTTGTTAAGATGATAAACAATTGCAAGTTTAAGCCTCAACTGCAGGCTATTATATTAGATGGAATAGCTGTTGGCGGCTTTAATGTAATTGATGTTAATGATTTGAATAAGAAAACAGGAATTCCTGTGATTGTTGTGATGAGAGACTATCCTGATTTTAAGAAAATAGAAAAAGCATTAACAAAGCTTAATCATGCTGAAAAAATAAAGCTGCTGAAAAAAGCAGGAAAGGTTTATCAGTTAGGCGAGATATTTG
>CAYWLA010000173.1:0-2596 GCA_964458955.1 uncultured Methanosarcinales archaeon | reverse complement strand
AAAAAGGCAGAAATACCCATAAGGATATAAAGCAAGGTCCAAACAGGAGCAAAAATCCAATTAGGAGGACTAAACAAAGGTTTATTAATAAAAGCATACCAAGTGGCAATACTGGGAGTAGTAAATAAAGAACCAATAAATCCAAAAGAAAAAACAATAAGAATAGAGATTAAAAGAGGTAAAATAGATTTTTTAAACATAGATTTATTTTAAAATTATCCCACCGTTTTTCCCACCGTTTTCACTATATATTTTACTCCTTTTTCCACATTATGCTAATCCTTTAAATTAATAGCAAATGATAAAAAAAAGCCCATAATTGGGTTTTAAATTTTGAAATGTTTGGAAGGAGCAGTTATTACCTACTCCCTCCATTTTTTCTCCTTTCCTTTTCATTTACTAAAAATAAATAAAATTGTCTAGACCGAATGTATTTGGATCCCAGCCAATGCCAATATTTCCAATTATCATTTTCCGTCTAAGAACCATCATTTTAGAAATTGCTTGTATCTGAGAAAGAATCTCCTCTTTCCTACCAAAAACATTGGTGCTATCAAGAGTAGAATCACAAATGCTTAATCTTATCCATAAGCATTCATCTAGATTTAAAGCTTTCATAATTCTCTTCGCAATAGCTTTATGACTCTTTGGTATTCTGTAACAGATAATCTTTTGTACAGATACAGTCCGAACCAAAAATTCTTCCATCTCTTTCTTTGTATCTTCTATTTTTTTTAGAAGATCTTTAAATTCATTTAACTCCTTTAACATCTTCGTTCCCTCCTAATTTCTTTTTTATAATTTTACAAAAATAAACTAAATAAAACTTGGGATGCTTAAGTCTCTACTCCAACTAATTCCTGCTTCATCCATTATCTCCGTCTTTTGATTAGCTATTCTTCCTACAATTTCTTCGATATTCTTAAGAATGAACTTCCGTCTTCCAAATAGATAAATTGTGTAGTTATAATTATTATGCAGACCTGTTATATAATTATCTGTATTTAAAGAACAAAATTCTATATCAACCCATCTGTGACTATTTCTATTGAGAAAAACCTCAAGAATACCTAAAATCTCACTGTAACTTATTGGATGTTTCCAAAGCTTAAGTGTGCCTGATAAAACAAGTTTATTCGTAAGTTTCTCCCTTTTCTTTTGTATATCTTTTTCTTCTTGTAAAAGTTCCTTCAGAATCTGTTCATTTCGCGACACCTTCATTTTTTTACTCCTATTACCTCACCTGCCATCATTAAATCAGGTCTTACGAGGTCTTTGTTAAGGTACGATTAGTATTAAAATAACATGTTAGTATTTATCTGTCAAACATATAAAATTGGGATTTTTAAATAATAAAAAAAGCCCTTAATTGGGCTAAATCTTAAAATTTTTGGGAAGGAGCAAGTAATTTATTGCCTGCTCCTTCTATTTTTTATAAATTCTAACTTTTTATTTTTACAAAAACAAGTCTTAATCTTCTCTATATATTCCCTCTAGACAACAGCCTAAAACTTTAATATTAACCGAGAGATTTTCGCTTACTGTACTTAAATATGCGGGAATTAAAATCCTCACTTTCTTTTTACCAACTTTTATCCAAACTATCGCATTTTCAATTTTAAAGGGAATATTTCTATGAGTGCAAGCAAATTTCAGTTTTACAAGTTTTAAATCTCTTCTTTTTAGTTTTGGTCTCCACTTCGGATTAGGAATCTTTAACTTATTTGAAATCTGCTTAATTCGTTCATAAAAATACGAAGAATAAGAATCATCCATTACAGAATCCCCATTAATATCCATGAAAAACAACTCATTCTTCATCAAATATTCCAACTCCTCTTTTAAAGGAAGACGAGGATACATAATCTCAAAAGATCCATTAGTCCAATCCATGCGATTCTCTTTACCAATTTTTTGCCCGATTTCCCTGAATCCATCGCAACGTTGTGGTCCATAATATTTAACTACTTCAAAGTGAATTTTCCAAAAAGCCTTTATTTCTTTTCCGCAATCAATATCAAATTCTGCTTCTTCTCGTTCAATAAAATCCTTCTCCTCTAATATTTTTCCTATTATTCTTCTCATAACACCTTCATTAGGAACAGGAACCTCTTCAATGTATTCCTTTGTTTTGTCTAGTGGAATAATAAATCCATTGATGCACAACTTATCCAAATTCATAGAAATAAGTTTAACTTGCCCCCATACTGTTTTTATAATTTCCATCTTCTTTCCCCTTTATTCCCTTGCCTGTCATTACTGCTCAGGGCTTTTGGGAATATATAAAATTATAAAAGAACATTCTAGTATATATAAACATTAACATATTAATGCCTAATCGTCAAGCATCTAATATTGGCTTCCTCAAATAAATTGAGACGTACTTTACTAAGGATAACAGAAAAATATATTAATTATCAATTTATGATAAATAACAAAAAAGCAACTTAATTAAATGGGTTATTTTTTATGAAATTAGGAATTAATATGGCATTGCTTCCAATTTCTTGAACCCAGCCATTTTCAAAACCTAATTCTTTGAAGTAATCAAAAACTTTTTTAAACTCTTCTTGAGTTATATTTCTGTTTATTTCTG
>CAYWLA010000172.1:0-2627 GCA_964458955.1 uncultured Methanosarcinales archaeon | reverse complement strand
TCTTCTTTTAGTCTTGCATGTGCAGCTGCTAATCTTGCTATTGGAACTCTAAAAGGTGAGCAGCTTACATAGTTTAATCCTATCTTGTGGCAGAACTCAACAGATTTTGGCTCGCCGCCATGCTCCCCGCAGATTCCAATCTTTAAATCAGGCCTTACTTTGCGGCCTTTTTCAACACCCATCTTAACCAGGCTTCCAACTCCTTCCTGATCCAACACCTGGAATGGGTCTTTCTCAAGAATTCCCTTATCAACATACTCTAGAGTGAACTTTCCAACATCATCCCTGCTGAAGCCAAAGGTCATTTGGGTTAAATCATTTGTTCCAAAAGAAAAAAACTCTGCTTCTTTGGCTATCTGGTCAGCTATTATGCATGCCCTGGGTATTTCTATCATTGTTCCAATCTTATAATCCAGTTCAACACCATGGTTTTTGATAATTTCATCAGCCTTGTTTTTTGCAAGCGCCTTTAATATTGTGAATTCTTTTAATACTCCAACCAATGGGATCATTACTTCTGGTGTTACTTTTATTCCCTGCTTTACAAGCTCGCAGCCAGCTTCAAATATAGCCTTAACCTGCATTTCTGCTATTTCAGGATATGTTATTGCTAGCCTGCATCCGCGATGCCCTAGCATTGGATTCATCTCATGCAATGCTATTATTTTTTCCTGTATTTTTTCTTCTGTAACATTCATTTCTTTTGCAAGTTCTTTTATGTCTTCCTTAGCTTGAGGTAAAAATTCATGCAATGGAGGATCCAATAGCCTTATTGTAACTGGCATTCCATTCATTGCTTTAAAGATTCCAATAAAATCTGATTTCTGCATTGGCAAAAGCTTGTCAAGTGCTTTTTTCCTTCCAACAATATCCTCTGCTAAAATCATTTCCCTGACAGCTTTTATCCTGTCTTCCTGAAAGAACATGTGCTCTGTCCTGCATAATCCAATGCCCTCAGCTCCAAACTCAACAGATATTTTGGCATCATTAGGTGTGTCTGCATTTGTCCTTACACCTAATGTTCTGTATGAGTCAGCCCACTTCATCAATGTCTTGAACTCTCCTTTTAACTCTGGATCAATCAAATCAACCTTGCCCAAAATGACTTCTCCTGTGTTGCCGTTTAATGTTATTGTATCATTCTCTTTAACAACAACATCATTAATTTTGAACTCTTTTGTTTTTTCATTTATTCTTATTTTCTCACAGCCTGCAACACAGCACTTTCCCATGCCCCTGGCAACAACAGCTGCATGTGATGTCATTCCTCCCCTGGCAGTTAAAATTCCCTGTGCAGCAGCCATTCCTTTAATATCCTCTGGGCTTGTTTCATTTCTTACAAGAATTACTTTCTTTCCTTCCTCATTGAGATCATGTGCTTTTTCTGCACTAAAAACAACAGAGCCAACAGCTGCTCCTGGTGAAGCTGGAAGGCCTTTTGCAATAACCTTAAGTTTTGCCTTTGGGTCAATTGTCTTATGCAACAGCTGGTCAAGCTGGCTTGGTTCAACCCTTAATACTGCCTCTTCCTTTGTTATTAAACCCTCATCAACCATATCAACAGCTATCTTTATAGCAGCATGGGCTGTTCTTTTTCCTGTTCTTGTTTGCAATAAAAATAATTTTTCTTTTTCTATTGTAAACTCAATATCTTGCATGTCCTTGTAATGCAGCTCCAGTTTTTTATATACATCAATAAGCTGATTATAAGCAGGGGGCATGTCTTTTTTTAGTTCTCCAATTTCTTTTGGTGTTCTTATTCCTGCAACAACATCTTCGCCTTGTGCATTCATAAGATATTCTCCAAAAAACTTTTTTTCGCCAGTGCTTGGATTTCTAGTGAATGCAACACCCGTGCCCGAATCATTTCCCATGTTCCCATAAACCATTGATTGTATGTTAACAGCAGTGCCAATATCATCCGGAATGTCATTTAGTTTTCTATATACTATTGCTCTCTCATTTTCCCATGAGTCAAAAACAGCATTTATTGCCATGTTTAGCTGTATGTTTGGCTTTTCAGGAAACTCTTTATTTGTTACTTCTTTGACATTTGTCTTGTAAAACTCAACTATTTTTAGCAGTGCCTTAACATCAAGCTCTGTATCAAGCTTAACATTGTTTTCTTGTTTAACATTTTCAAGTATTTTCTCAAAGTTTTCATGGGGTATTCCAAGCACAACATTTCCAAACATTTGTATAAACCTTCGATAAGAATCCAATACAAACCGCTCGTTTTTTGTGAGCTCAATAAGACCCTGCACTGTATCTGGGTTTAATCCAAGGTTAAGGATAGTGTCCATCATTCCCGGCATTGAAACAGCTGCTCCTGATCTTACAGAAACAAGTAATGGATTTTTCTTGCCCCCAAACTTTTTTCCTGTTTTTTCCTCAAGCTTGTTCATGTTAGCTTCTATCTCAACATCCAGCTCTTCTGGATATTTTTTATTGCTCTCAGAATATAAGTTGCAAACCTCTGTTGTGATTGTAAAGCCCTGCGGAACAGGTATTCCTATTTTTGTCATTTCACTTAAGTTAGCTCCTTTGCCACCTAAAAGAGCTTTCATCTCTTTTCCCCCTTCTCCAAAAAAATATACATACTTTTTATCTTTCATTTCAATTACCTC
>CAYWLA010000171.1:0-2641 GCA_964458955.1 uncultured Methanosarcinales archaeon | reverse complement strand
ATTATATACCAGTAATAGGTTTCATTATCAGTTAAATCTGTAAAAGTTTTGTAAAGGTCCTGTGTTGATAAGTTGTAAGTTGGTGGAGAAGAGTTTAAGAAATGAATAAAATAAGTTATACTACCATTGTTTACATCTGTACTTGCTGTCCAGTTTATTGTAATGTTTACACTAGTTTGTATGCTCTGGTTTTTTGGGTTTGTTAGGCTTGGTTGTGTTGGAGCTGAATTTTGCACTATAACAATGGTTGTGTTTGTTTTTGTTGTGTTTTCTGTACCATCCCCTGCCCAGAACTCTGCAGTTAAGTTATAATCCTTACTAAAGTTTCCACTTCCTAATGTGCCTATAAGTGTGTTTGTGCCATTTTGTACTGTTTGCGGTTGGACAGAACCATTTGCTGTGTTGTTAATATAAAACTGAACATAAGCTGTTAAAGTATCATTATCAATATCTGTAATTGTTAAGTTTAATTTAAAGTCTGTGTTTGTGTAAACTGTGTCTGGGCTTGTTACATTTGCTGTTATTGTAGAGATTGAATTGCTAATATTAAAGGTTTGTATTCCTGTATTATTCCAATTATTTGCAGAATCATTTGCATAAATTTTCCATCCTATCTCTGGCTTTCCTGTTGCTGTAACTGTTTGGGTTAAATTAGACCAAAATGTTAATGAGACTGCTGAATCATTTACCCAATAGCCAGAGTTATTCCAGCTGAATATGTAATGTGATAGTCCAACTGAATCTGACCAGGTTGCATAGAACTTTACTACATCATTAAATTTTATTTCTGTGTCATTCTTTCCTACATCTGAGTATTGCGGCGCTGTTGTATCCAAAGAGAGAATAGCAGCATATACATCAATCCTTGAATAATATCTTCCTGTTGCATCATCATAAACTTGCACTCCAGTATCATTGAGAACATCCTCTATTTCCTGGGGAGTTATATCTGTTCCATTATAAAGCCTTACAAACTGCTTCAGCAAGGCAGCTGCCCCTGCAACATGGGGTGTTGACATTGAAGTTCCTGAGTAAGATGCCCAACTGTTAGGAATTGTTGAATAAATATTATAACCTGGAGCAAGCAAATTAAGTATATCTCCTCTTTGGAATCCAATTGTATCTCCATCATTCACAGCTCCAACAGGCGTTGCATTTTCAACACATGCCGGTGAAGCCACACCACTAACGCAGGTTGCACCTCCCCAATCACAGTTTCCTGCAGCCACTGTAACTATTATTCCTACTCCAACAGCTGAATTAATCGAGCTTGTAGTTGCATCACTATTGCAGTATGTATTGTGTTCACTCTCATCACCAAGACTCATAGTTATGACAGATATGTTAAATATAGAAGCATTATTTACACACCAGTCAATGCCTGCAATGATATCAGAATACAAACCACTTCCACTAGAATTCATAACCTTGATTGCAATGAGTTTTGCATCTGGAGCAACTCCACGGTAAGTAGTATCATTTGAGATGATTATCCCTGCAACATGAGTACCATGATTATTATCATCAAAACATGCACTATGATTTGAATCACACTCTTGTACATCTGTTTTATCATTTAAAGACCTATACCCTCCAATAACCTTATTGCCCCAACCATCACCAAGATTAGTGTGATTATAATCAATGCCAGTATCAATTATACAGATAGTTTCATCTTTTCCTGTTATATTAACATTGTTAAGCTTTAATTTCCAGACATCATCAGCATTTATTTGAGGTATGCTCTGGTCAAGGGTTATATGTACCTCTCTGTTTAAATAAACATTCTCAACATTGGGGTCATTCATTAATTTTTCCAGGCCATTATTTGTTACCATTCCTGAGAATCCATTGACTGTTGAGTATTTGTGTCTCAAATTAAAATCTGCATCAGATGATGTTGTTGAAACATTGCTTTTTGCATTATTTAATTTAATTAAATTTTTGGTTTTGTCATTTAAGTTTAGATTTGACAAAACCTTATCCTGCTGCTCTTTAATCATTGTCTTTTTCTGCTCAAGAATTGTTTTATCTGGTTTGCCTAAAGTAGATAATCCTTTTAAGGAAATTGATCTGTCTTTAAGCATCACAATAACAGAAACTTCTTGTTCATCATTAAGTTTTTCAATAATTCCTGTGTCAACCTTTGCTGAACTAACCATATTTGGAGCTATGAAAAGGAACAAAATTACTGCTAAGAATATAAACCCCTTTTTCATTTTATTCATTTTCGTCTTCTCCCACAATAATCTTTATTTTTTTACCAGCATGCTCTTTAGGAATTATGACATGAGCCCCAGTGCCAAATTTGGAGGCTTTTCTTTCAAGAATTTCAGAACACCAAAATTTAATTACAATCTCTTTTTTTACTTTTATCTTACTTTTTTTATTTTTGTCCAATTTACTCATATATATAAAATATATATGGTATTTATAAATGTTTGGTTAATTTTTATTTTTCTCTTTTTTTTATTTTTGCCCAATTTACTCATATATATAAAATATATATGGTATTTATAAATGTTTGGTTAGCATCTAAATATTTTTATATTAGAGCGCATTTAAGCATAAAAAGAGGCATTTAATAGCATGATAACAAACAAAACAAGAAAAACACTTATTGCTGAAACGCATTATAACT
>CAYWLA010000170.1:0-2647 GCA_964458955.1 uncultured Methanosarcinales archaeon | reverse complement strand
ATAATCTTTTAAGGGCTTATGGAATTGCAATTGAAAGTTTTTGATTACATTAATTTTTTATAAAATCAAAGAATAAATATTTTTATATTAATTATAAATTTGGATTGCAAAATGAAATATAAAAAAGAATTTTTTCTATTGCTTAGTTCTATAGTTATTACAATAATTTTTTTTGAAATTTTTTTATTATTTGCAGATATAGACGCTAGACTTCTAGAGAATGCATTATATTACCAATATGCAGATCTAGAAGTACATAAAGCTTCTAATGATTCAAATAGGCTTTATGAACTTATTCCCTATTCATCAGTGATTTTCCCAGGTGTTTATCCGAACGAAACAAAATATTCAAGTAGAAAAGTAAGTATTAATAGTTTAGGATTTAGAGATAAAGAAAGAAATAAAACAAAGCCAAAAGGAATTTTTAGAATAGTTATTTTAGGTGGATCTAATACTTATGGAGCGACTGTAGGAGATGAAGATACTTATCCAGCAATTATGCAAAAGCTATTAGATGAGCAATTTCCTGGAAAATTTGAAGTTTGGAATGGAGGAATATCTGCTTATGTTATGTCTCAGAAGGTTGCTTATGCAGAGTATATCATCAAGGAGTTTAATCCTGATCTTCTAATTTTTCAAGTTCACAATGATGGAAGAAGGGCCTTTTTATATGATGGAAAATTTATAGGATTATTCAAAAAAAATAAAGAGTTATACTTAGAGAATATTCCATTCTTGTTTTCTAATAATCCTACTTTACTAAAAATTCATTATTGTTTAGTTTCACATTCGAGAGTTTATAGATTTATTATAATAAATATCAATAATAAAATTATCAAAGACCTTAAATTAGATTTTATTAAAGAGTATAAACAAAAGTATCCTTATGATAAAATTATAAGGAAGTATAGTGAGTATGGTGACATAATAAATAGAAGAAATTTTGATAATTTTATAAATAATCATCAAGACATAAAAATAATTATATTTGATCCAATTCTCCAAAGATATTGTGATTCAGAAAGAAAGGAGGAATATGAAAATATAGAATATTTCTCATTATGTTATCAAGATAAACCTAAAGAATATAAGGAGCTTCATCCACCATCTTATGTTTATGAGTGGTATGCTCAGGAATTAGTTAATATGCTTATAAACAAGAGTTATATAAAGATAGTAAAATAAGCATATTTAAATTATATTAACCAACATGTTTTTATATAATTATTAAGTTTGTATTATAAGATGAGAATAGCAATAATTTATCCTCCATTTGGGAATATAGAGAACCAGCCAAATATCAAGGCAGTTGCAGATAATTATGGGCTTTTTCCCCCATTAAGCCTGGCATATGTAGCAGGCATTTTGCAGCATGCTGGCCACAAAGTTAAGCTGATAGATGCAAATGCACTTCGCCTTTCTAAGCAGGAAGTATTAAAAGAAGTAAGGGATTTTAATCCGGATTTGCTGGCATTCACAGTTACAACATATTTATTTTATCCTGTTTTGAAATGGGCTAAATATCTCAAGGAAAACACTGGTTTGAAAGTTTTGATTGGCGGAGTTCATATGGGTCTTTATCCAAAAGAAACCTTATCACATAAGGAGATTGATTATGGGATTATTGGCGAGGCAGAAGAGACACTGCCAGAGCTGATAAGTGCTTTGGAAACCAAGAAATCATTAAAAGATATAAGTGGGATTTGTTATAGGAAAGGAAATAAAGTAATAGTAACAAAGCCAAGAGCTTTGATTAAAAATCTTGATAGTATCCCCTTTCCACTCCGAGATCAATTGCCAAACAACAAGTATTGCTCTTTTGTCTCAACGAAAAAGAATTTTGCAACAATGATTACAGCAAGGGGCTGTCCTTTTAAATGTATCTACTGTGAGCAGGGCAATACTCCTTATAGGATGAGATCAGCAGAAAATGTAGCTGATGAAATGGAAGAATGCTATAATAATTATAAAATAAAGGAAATAGATTTTTTTGACCCCGAGTTTACTATTAGTAAAAAGCATGTTATTGATATATGTAAGGAAATTAGAAACAGGGGAATAAGTATAGCATGGTCTTGCAGGTCAAGAGTAGACACTGTTGATAATGAAATGCTCATGGAAATGTCAAAAGCAGGCTGTTATAGAATATATTATGGCATTGAATCAGGTGTTCCTTCTATATTAAAAACATTAAAGAAAGGCACAAACCTTGAGATTATTAGAAAGAATATTGCACTAACAAAAAAGAACAATATAATGACCTTTGGGTATTTTATGATTGGAAGCCCGGGAGAAACAAAAAAAACTATTAAAAGAACAGTTAAGTTTGCAAAAGAGCTTAATCTGGATTATGCCCAGTTCTCAAAAGTTAGCACTTTGCCAGGAACAGAATTGTATGAAATGTTAAAACCTCAATTAGGTTATGATTACTGGCAAAAATTAATATTAGATGAAAAAAATAGAATAATCCTTCCAAGGTATAAATGTAACTTATCAGAAGAAGAAATAGAAAAAGAGGTTAGAAAAGCATATATGCAGTTTTATTTCAGGCCATCCCAACTGATGAAAAAGATTTCAAGGACAAAATCATTTGATGAGCTTAGAAGGGATTTTAAGGCTGCTTTGAGCATGCTTTTTTCTAAATAAA
>CAYWLA010000169.1:0-2663 GCA_964458955.1 uncultured Methanosarcinales archaeon | reverse complement strand
CACCACTGGAATAACCTTTGATAATGCTGCACCAACTGTTTCTGAAATAACAAGCACAAATGATACATGGAGAACAACCCTTAATTTTACCATTGCAATCAATGCTTCTGATGTAATAGATTCTTTATTGGGTATTAATGTTTATGTAAACGGCACATCTAATGTAACAGCTACAAATAATGTTACAAACGCAGGCACTGATGTAACCTTAACAGGATTATTGGATAATTCAACATACTTATTAATACTGGAAGTAACAGATGATTCTGGCAATAAAAAGAATTCATCTGAGTTCATTCTAAAATATGATACAGCTAAACCTTATTCATCCAGTCTTTATCCTACAGATGCTTCTTATGTAAATGATGCTACACCTTTAATATATGCCTTGGTTTCAGACCCTGGCTCAGGTGTTGTTAATTCAACTACCAATATTGTTATGAAACAGGATGGCAATCCTGTTACTAAAACTGTGGTAGGAAGTTTATACCAGGTTAATGTTTCTTATACAGTATCCTCTGCTATTACTGAGGGAGTGAATACAACTATAACACTAGATGCAAATGACACTGCAGACAATTCAATGACCCAGGCATCATGGTGGTTTGTTATTGATTTAACTAATCCAGCGGTTACTGGTTTTGGAACAAATGATACTGACTACAATGTAACCAACTCTACATCATTGAATTTCAGTGTTACTGTTACTGATACCGGCGGAGCTGGTGTTAGCACAGTTACAATGAACGGCACAACCTTGACATCAGGCGCTGGCAATACATGGTACACTGAAAATACTACTGCACAGTTTGATTGCGGGGCAGATGATGATTGTGTGTTTGGAATCACTGTAACAGATGCAGCTGGAAATACCAATACTACTGAAACATTGACTCTGAAAATTGACAACATTAATCCTGCTGTGACAAGCTTTGCAGTTAATGATACTGATTATAATGTTACAAGCACAGCTTACCTTAACTTCAGTGTTACTGTTGCTGATGATGGAGCTGGTGTAAGCACTGTAACAATGAACGGCACAACTTTAACACATGATGGTAATAGTTGGTACACTGTTAACCAGACAGATGACTTTACTGGTGCTCCAATAGATGGCTCCTGTGAATTCCTTATCACTGCAACAGACAATGCTGGCAATACCAATACTACAGAAACCATAACAATAAAAATTGATGATGTCAATCCAGTTGTAACAAGCTTTGCAATTAATGATAGTGATTATAATGTTACAAGCACAGTTTACCTTAACTTCAGTGTTACTGTTACTGATAGTAATATAAGCACTGTCACAATGAATGGCACAACCTTAACACAAGCTGGAACTACATGGTACACTGTTAACACGACAGCTAACTTTAGTGCTCCAACAGATGGCTCCTGTGAATTCCTTATCACTGCAACAGATCTTATTGGCAATGAGAATGCTACAGAAACCATAACAATAAAAATTGATGATGTAAATCCTCTTGTAACAGAATTTAAGGTTAATCATACTAATTATAATGTAACCAACTCTACATCATTAAACTTTAGCGTTACTGTTACTGATGCAACTGCTGGTGTAAGCACTGTCACAATGAATGGCACAACCTTAACACAAGCTGGAACTACATGGTACACTGAAAATACTACTGCAGATTTTACTTGTGGAGCAGATGGGGATTGTATTTTCCTGATAACTGCAACAGATTATGCTGGTAATGAGAATGCCACAGAGATCATTACTCTGAAATTAGATAATGTTAATCCAGTAGTTTCTATTAGTTATCCAACTGCCAGCCAGAATATCAGCTCTACAATACTTTGGGTTAATGGAACTGCTTCAGACACAAATAACGTTACAAATGCTAACATAACAATTAATGATAGCAGCTGGGGAACTAATCTAGGCACTTACGCAAATTGGGCTTTCCAAAATATTACAGCAATCTCAGACGGAGATTATTCAATAAAGATTACAGCAAATGACTCTGCGGGCAATCTAAATAATACAGAGATAGTAACCTTTACTGTTGATAACGCAGCACCAACAGCCTCTGCTTGGGTTCCTGACAATAACTCTTATTCAAATTCTGCATCACCAACCATAAGTGTTAATATATCAGACAGTATATCCGGTGTTTTAAACAGCTCAGTTACAATGGAAATTAGTAATACAGGAGGAGGATGGGTTGATGTAACTGGTTCTTCTACCAGATTAGGAAGTAAATCAGAAATTAAGATAACATTTTCAAGCGGCAGTTATTCTAATGGAGCTAATCTTAGCATAAGGGTAAATGCAGATGACTATGCAGGAAATTCAATGGCTCAAACACAATGGTGGTTTGTAATAGATTTAGTTAATCCTGCTGTTACTCTTTTTGCAACAAATGATACTAACTACAATGTAACCAACACTACATCATTGAATTTCAGTGTTACCGTCGCTGATTCAACTGCTGGTGTAAGTACTGTCACAATGAACGGCACAACCTTAACTCAGATTGTTTCTACTGGTGTTTGGTACACTGAAAATACTACTGCAGATTTTGATTGCGGAGCAGATGGAGATTGTGTGTTTGGAATCACTGCAACAGATGCAGCTGGTAATACCAATACTACTGAAACATTAACTCTGAAAATTGACAACATTAATCCTGTTG
>CAYWLA010000168.1:0-2672 GCA_964458955.1 uncultured Methanosarcinales archaeon | reverse complement strand
TAAAAACAGATCTAAAAGAACAAATGCCCGAAATAGAGGAGGACAGACTACTTTCTATGATGTCCCATATTAGAAATTATTTTTATGGAAAATTGTATTATGGAAGAAGAAATATTCCTGAAAATATTAAAAGAAAAAGAGAGCTTACAAAAAATGAAAAGTTTGTTTTAGACTACCTGCTAAAAAATGAGCTTAATCCTTCAACAACTTATCGCTGGTTTATTGCTTGCAGAATGCCTTCAGACATTATAGAAAAACTACAAAAAGGAAAGCTAAGTTTTAGGAGAGCATTTCTCATTGCAGATAATAGAAAGAAGTCAAAGCTGTCCAATACGGGCTTACTCATGATGGAGGAAATAAACAATATTGTTTCAAGCTTATAAAATGTCAAACAGAAATAAACTCCCCGATATGCTTACCAAAGAGCAACTTGTTAAACTATTTGAAAATATGGTTATTCCAAAATGCTCAATTGCTTGTTTTATGGCTTTGATGTGCGGACTAAGAGTAAGAGAAGCGTGCAGGTTAGAAGTTTTAGATATTGATTTAGAAAGAAGAATTATCAAGATAAGAGACAGTAAAGATCCAAATAGGGCGAAACATGGCGGTTACGGGAAAGATAGAATAGTCCCAATTCCACAAATAGCAATAGGTCCAATTCAAAAATGGCTTTCTATTATTGAAGGAGGCAAATATTTCTTATCCGCAGAAAATAATTCGGATAAATATCTGCGTCCTAAAACATTACACATTTGGTTTGCAGAAGCAAGAAAAAGGGCAGGCTTAGATATTCCTGACAGAGTAAGTGAATACAAAAAACCAACAAAGTTTAGAAAACAAACTACTCTTTACAAATATAGATTTCACCATCTAAGGCATTTCTATGCGACCTATGTTTATGAAAAGACAAGAGACTTATATGCGGTGGCTGATTTGCTTGGGCATAACCAAGTTACAACCACCCAAATTTACGCCAGAGTTTCTGATAAAACAAAAAAGGAAAGTGTCGACTTTGCGTTTAATAATCCAATTAGAACTAAGCTCTTTGAAAATAATCCTGTCAATGCTCTAAACTATTCTATTCCCACAATAGCCAAAAGAGATAAAACTCCTATTGAAATCTTGGAAGAAAGGTATGCCCGAGGAGATATTTCAGACATTGACTTTGCTAATAAGCTAAGACTTCTAAAAATTAGACAGACTTACATAAAAGAAGAGAAAGAATTAGAAAAAGAAAGCCAGACTTCCCAAAATGAAGAAGAGTTTAGAGAATTTGAAGAGGCAGGCTTAACTGAAAGCGAAAAGCAAGAGAAAGCTTTGAAAGTCCTAAACAAAACAAAGAAAAAATAATAAAAATACTTCCATTTTAGGTGTATTACTATTATTATACATTCAATAATAATATGATCATCCACTTCGCCCCCGTTCGCCTATTTGTTACACATTTTAACACGAGGGTCATAGAAGTCCGCTAAGTAAAGCCAACCAATAGGTTTTATTGGGCTCTAACAGCCCGTATCAAAGCCTAACAAACGATAAAATAAGTTATCTAACCAAATTGGTTATTCTAATAACAACAAAGCCATCATAACTGCAATTCCTAATATGAATGTTAATATTTGGATTAATGAAACTGAGATTTTTGTTTCTTTATGTAATTCGGGGATTAAATCGCTTCCTGCAATATACAAAAATCCGCCAATAGCTAGAGAGATAAGATATCCTTCAACATTAGCCACATAACTACTTAATATTAAAGCAAAAACCGCTCCAAGAACAGCAGTCAAAGCCGTAATAAAGTTTAGGAATATTGCTCTTCCTTTTGTAAATCCTCCATGAACTAAAACACCAAAGTCGCCTATTTCTTGAGGTATTTCATGAAATATAACTGCGATAGTTGTTGCAATTCCAGCAGGTATGCTAATTAAGTAACTCCCCGCTACAATTAGTCCATCAATAAAATTATGTAATGAATCTCCAATTAAATTCATATAAGCAAATGGATGAATGTGAGTTTTAGTAATAGGCATATGGCAGTGTCTCCAATGGACAACCTTTTCTAATGAAAAGAATAACAACACTCCGAATAAAATGGTTAGAGAATAGTTTAAAGTTAATCCTTCTTCCGCTAACTCTGGAAGTAAATGAATAAATGCATCGCCCATTAAAGCACCTGCAGAAAAGCTAACCATATATATTAAAAATTTCTTTAGCTTATCTGCCCTAATTGAAAGAGTCATAATCCCAACAAGAGCAATTAAACTTACTATGAATACACTTACCAAAGAATACAACCAAATAGATAATGTCATAAAAAATAATAAAGAGATACACTTATAAACGTTATTGATTTTCATTATCAATAAGAAAAATGATAAAGAAATCAAGAAATACAAAACAAAAAGAATTGATAGAACAAATAGTTAGCTCCATGAATTCATTTTTCACAGCAGAAGATATTCATAAGATGGCAAAGAAAAAAGATGATAAAATAGGGATAGCTACGATTTATAGATTTTTGAATAGTTTAAAGAATGAGAATAAACTCTATTCATACATCTGTGATAGAAAGACATTGTATTCTAAAGAGAAGAATAGCCATTGCCATTACACTTGTGAAAAAACAGGCAGAGTTATCCATTTCGAGATAGATAATATTGATTTTCTTAAAA
>CAYWLA010000167.1:0-2694 GCA_964458955.1 uncultured Methanosarcinales archaeon | reverse complement strand
TTTCAACAACATCATCTGATGCAGATTTTAATTTGAGACACAAATACTCAACAGTTAATGGTTTTTCCGGAATTGTAACAGAACAGGGTTTGGAAAAATTAATGAATGACCCTGATGTTGAAAGGGTTTATTTAAACTCACTAAAACATATATTTTTAGATGATAGTGTCCCCCAGATAAATGGAGATGATGTCTGGAAATTAAAGCTTAACAATACCAATATAACAGGAAGAGATGAAACAATCTGTGTAATTGATACTGGCATTGATAATGACCATAGTGCTTTTACTGGTAGGATATTGGATCAATATTGTTATTGTGATATTACAAATTATGGCTTAGGAGGCTGCTGTCCTAATAATGAAACAGAAGATACTAGTGCTGAAGATGATGAAGGGCATGGAACTCATTGTGCAGGAATAGCTGCAGGCAATCACTCTACTTATAAGGGTGTTGCACCAGAAGCAGGCATAATTTCAATAAAGGTTTGCAATTCCGCAGGCTACTGTGGTAATGGAGACATCATTGCAGGCATCGACTGGTGTGTTAATAACGCCTCTGCATATAACATTTCT
The DNA here is from genome assembly GCA_964458955.1 of uncultured Methanosarcinales archaeon. Lineage (GTDB taxonomy): Archaea > Nanobdellota > Nanobdellia > Woesearchaeales > CG1-02-33-12 > CG1-02-33-12. The sequence goes on along the minus strand of CAYWLA010000167.1, from coordinate 2,119 downwards.
GTGATTAGTATGAGTTTAGGAGGAGATATTTCTTATAGCAACTATTGTAATAGTGATGTATTTGCTCAAGCAATTAATTCTGCAGTAGGACAAAATATTTCAGTAATTGTTGCATCTGGAAATAATGGATGGACAACTGGTATTAGCAGCCCTGCATGTGTCCAGAATGCAACCCCTGTTGGAGCTGTTTATGATGCTAATGGTGGTTCTATTACATGGAGTGTTTGTACAGATTCAGCAAGAGTTGTTGATAATATTACATGTTTTACTAATAGAGGCAATATTCTTGATTTACTAGCCCCTGGGGCATTAATTACAGCACCCTATAATAACGGTGCAACAGCTACTATGTCAGGAACCTCAATGTCAACACCACATGTTGCAGGAGTAGCTGCCTTGTTGAAACAGTTTGTTAGGCTTTATAATGGAACAGATATAACTCCTCAGGAGATAGAGGATGTTCTTAATTCTACTGGAAAAGAGATTGATGATGAATCTAATTCTGGAAGAAATTACTCTAGAATTGATGTATATGCTGCTATAATCTCTTTGGATACAACAGCGCCAGAGCTAAATTTTGTATCACCAACGCCAGAGAACAATACTAACACATCAAATACCTCAATCTTCATTAATGTTACAACTAATGAAATTTTGTCTTCTATTCTGCTGGATTGGAATGGAACTAACGAAACAATGAATGGTTCTGGATTAAACTTTTACTTGAACAAAACAATAACAGGCTCTGGAAATTTTACATACAAGGTTTACGGAAATGACTCTGCAGACAACACAGGTGTTTCTGAAACAAGAATAATTACAATAAATAATACAGTTCCAACACAGCCAAGTTTAACAAACCCAGAAAATCAAAGTATAGAAACTTCTGTAAATGTTACAATAAACTGGTCTGTTTCAACAGATGTAAACAATGATACAATAAATTATTTTATTCATTTCTTAAACTCTTCTCCACCAACTTACAATGGTTCAACAACAAACCTTTACAAAACTTTTACAGATTTAACTGATAATGAAACTTATTATTGGTATATAATTGCTAATGACGGAACAGCAAACACAACATCAGCACAAAGACAGTTTAAAATAGACACAACAGCACCAACAGTAACTTTTGTGCCTCCAACACCAGACGATGGGGTAAGACAAATAAAAAATTATATTTATGTGAATGTAACTGCAACACATTCATCTGTAAACATTAGAAATTGCACTTTGCTGTGGAACAATGGAACAAACACTAATATCAGCATGGAAAAAGTAGGAACAGGATTAAGTGTTTCCTGCTTTAAGAATATGTCAACAACTGATGGAATAAACTACACTTATAGTGTAATAGCTAATACAACAGATGGAGTTGAGGGCACTACTGGGAATAGAACCAATCTGGAAAATACAAAACCGCAGCTAAATATTAGTTATCCTGACAATAATTCTAATATCACAACAACAAGCACTTATCTCAACTGGTCAAGCAGTGATGCAGAAGGGGATAACATAACATATTATGTTTATGGCAACTCAACAAGAAATTCTACTTTAGAATTATTATATAATGGTTTAAATAAATATTATTCTTGGAATGTAGATGACGGAACTTATTATTGGTATGTTATTGCTAATGATTCTTACGAAACAAACACATCAAGCGAATATAAATTTAATGTTAATGTATCTCCCGTTCTATCCGGACTGAGCCTTAGCTCTGCTTCAGGTTATTCAGATACCAGCATAACTATTTATGCAAACTGCTCTGACACTGGCTCTAACGTTTCATCAATTAATGTTTCAATATATGATCCAAATGCTGTCTGGACAAATTATACAATGACATTGGATGAGGGCACTAAATACAATAAAACATACACTCCTTCAATAGTTGGAACTTATAATTTCAGCTTTTACTGCCAGGATTATTATGGAAACATTGCAGACAATGAAACAACTGGGTTGCAGTTCACATCCTCTACAAGACCTTCTCCTTCAAGTGGAGGAGGGGGTGGAGGATCTTCTGTAACCTATGAGCAAGAAAGCCTTGGGACGCTTGCAGGAGGCTCAGGAAAAACAGTTACATTCTCTAAATCAGAAACTCTTGCTG
>CAYWLA010000166.1:0-2701 GCA_964458955.1 uncultured Methanosarcinales archaeon | reverse complement strand
ACATATCTCCAGTTGGCATGTTTTTGTGCCATCAGCACTGCAAATAGTTCCCTCTTGGCAGTTAGTTATATCCTTACAGTCTATTAAACCATCAACATCGTCATCTTCATTATTAGTGCAGTTTTCTGTGTTAGTTATGCTAGTTCCAATATTAGATCCAATATTACATTCACTTACATCTATCCACTCTGTCTCATCAGAATCAATTGAATAATCTCCAGAGGCATATTGGGGTGTTAACAAAAGCTTAACATTCTTTGTGTAATACTCTAAACAGTTACTTGTGCTTAAGTCATAATAATATGGGCTTTCCTCAACATTTACCTTATCCTCAGGGCATGATCCATCTTCATCAACCACATCATCTACATCATAAAATAAGAGTATATTATAGGAAACAGCATTTTCATATTCTCCCCATTCTAATCTTATATATGGGCATTGAAGTTCCGGTGTAAGCTCGCTTACAGTTGTATCAGGCTCGCATGACAATGTTGCTGGGGAGTGATGTGTTTCAGGAGGACAATATGCACAGCATTTATTATATCCTTCAAAATCTGTTCCTCCATTTGAAATATTACACCATTCATCTGCTACTCCATCAATTGAATATGCTTTCCATATAATTCCATCTCCTAAGTCAATATCATTGCATTCTTTCTTGCATATAGAATAACCAGTATCAGTATATGTCGATGAATCACCCTCATTACTATTGAAAGGCAATCCAGATTTAGTTTCACATGAATTACAGCTGAGTGCCCCTACACATTTCTTTGCAGTTGGGCAATAATATGTCTTTGAAGGACAGTATATACAACAAAGCGCGCCTGCAGGTTCAGAACATTTTTCACACCATTTGCTTTCTGATTGTGGTCCTTCAACAAGATATTGCATTTCTGGACACTGATCTGCACAAGTTGTAAATCCTGCTAATGCTGTTGCTTCATCCATCTCATTGGCTTCATCAAGAGAATAACAACTAAGAGAAGTTCCGCTGCCACAAGGTGCAACACACTCTTCAGAACAACACCTATTATCTCCATTAGGAGGGCTCACCCAGCTTCCAGCACATACTTCATCCTCTATACAAGAATCAACACCATAAGCATATTCAGTACAAGTTTTTGGTTTACAATAACATTCTATACAATCATGCCCTCCTGTGGAGGTTGTTGGGTTGTTAGGATCATCATACTCATAAGGAGTGTAACTACATGCCCCTTTTGTATAATCATCTTCGCAAGAACAAGAACTATCATAATATGCCACTAAGGGTGGGCTCCAAGGACTTGGGTTATTAGCTTCGCAGTTTGCAAGAGGTAAATCTAGAATCTCAGTTGGCACTTCTCCTTGGTGAGTTATTCCATAACCTATCAATAAAATAATAGCAGCAACAACAACAGCAAGTATCCATGCAAATCCTTTTTTAGATTTAAAAATTTTCATAATATATTCCTTTTATTAATTTCTCATTAAATTTAAATTTCTTTAAATCCTGATAATATTGCCTCTTATTTTGTTTTGTATATAAATCTCTATATAAATGTTTTTGTTTTTAATTGTTTTGGTCAATCTGAATATCCTATTATGCTGATGTTAAGCTTCTGCCACTCCCTATAATTAGATGCAGGATTATCTTTTTCATCTGCATAAATTATTAAAGTAATATACCCTTTAACAAAATCAGATGGTTTTACAGTATATGGCAAAGGAGGGTCATAAGTAAAAACAATCACATCTTCATCAGGGTCGTCTGCTATGGGAATTGGGTCTATATCACTCTCTTTTAGGATTGCTCCCATTACAGCATAAATGTCACGAAAGGTCATTTTTATAAACAGATTATATCTTAATGCAGGATACCTGTTTTCCCTAGCAAACCTGAATTCATATGGCTCTGTATAAAGCAATGATTTATTATCATAAACAGTTATTATATCATCATAATTGTAAGCATCTTCTGTTTTATTAACACCGATTCCACCTCTGTTGTTTTTTGAGTCATTAATATCAAAGAGAATATGTGTAATGTCTTTATTTATGATAAAATCCGTAAAATTGTAAACTTTTTTTAATCTTATCTGCGGATTTGTGTAAAAATAAGTAACATTGGTTATTGTGTTTGTCACTTTCTTTTTTATGCCCAATGGATATTCTAAAAATGCAATTACATCATTCTCGCCTATTATAACAGAAACATTAATTTCTCCATCATTTATTTCAAAGCCCTGTGTGTCAAATATTGAAAAATCAATGTTTTTTTCAAGATAATTTGTTATGAAATATTCAAGCTGTGCTTGTATTGATGGAAGGGAGCCATTTAATGACGGCAGATTATTTGTACCAAAAAATCCGGCAAACACTTCTTTCTTGCCAAGTGTTTTTTTTGAAAGGTAAGGATAAAGTGCCCACGGATAATATCTAGGGACAGGTATGAAATAATTTGATATTATTTCTTTGTACTTGTATATCCCATAAGAAACATTGTGTTTATCATAAATATTGTTTTTATCATAAAGAACAAAGTCTTTCCCTTCTTCTTCTGGGTCAGATATTGGCCCGCCTTGACTCTGATAAATGTAACCCCCTTGCATTCCAATAAGATAAAGCCCTTTCTTTGTGGCATCATCAAGCTGTGTTGTCACATAGTTTGTTATTGGCCTTACTTCCCTTGGTATTTTCTGGGCAATTACAAGCT
>CAYWLA010000165.1:0-2720 GCA_964458955.1 uncultured Methanosarcinales archaeon | reverse complement strand
AACAACAGGGCTTTTATTGAGGCATATTATGCTCCTGTGATAATTGAAGACAATGTTACAATAGCCGGCTCTGTAATGATTTCCTCGCATGATGGCTCTTTTATGAATGTTCTGGGCAAGGAAATGATAGCAAAGCAGATAATTCTTAAAAAGCGATGTTTTATTGGCAATAATGCAATCATACTGCCAGGCATAACAATAAATGAAAAGGCCATAGTGGGAGCAGGAGCTGTTGTCACAAAAGATGTTGAGGAAAGAACAATTGTTGTTGGAGTTCCTGCAAAGGCTATAAGAAAAATCTGATAAAAAATGACAGAAAAATACTATATTGACACACTAATATGGAGGGACTATTATGAAAACCGCAAAGACCGGTTCAGACCTTTAGGAGAATGGGCATTAGATTTCTTTAAAAAAGCTATTAGAGAAAACAGTATGATAATATATTCTGATTTTGTTGAAGATGAACTTAGAAAGGATTATAATGAAAAACAGATTAAGGACATCTTTAGTGTTATAGATAAAGTTAGCCTTCTTAGAAAAGTTGAGGTTCAACAAAAGCAGTTTATGGAGGCTGCTAAACTCAGCAAAGAACGTAATGTTCCTTTTGGTGATGCGGTTCACGCAATTGTATCAAGGGATGTGGGCTCTATAATCATTACAAGGGATCACCACTTTGAAGAGTTGCAGGACATAGTCATCCCTAAAAAGCCTGAAGAACTACTCTAATTTAATCCCAAATTTCTTGGCATATTCCCTAAACACCTCTTTTCTGACTTCCTCATGTCTTTTATCAGTTACTCTTGTCTTAGCAGATCCCAGAAAATTTTCTAATTTTTTTATTGCATCTTCTTTTTCCAATTCCCTTAATTTATCTCTGATAGCTTCTCTTATAAAATCAGTCTTTGTTGTATAATTATGTTTCTTTATACTAAAATCTATATTTTTTAAGATTCTATCATCCAATTTTACACATATTGCTTCCATGTTATACTATGTAATACTTAGTATATTTAAAGGTTTTGTTTTTTTTGATAAAAAACACAATAATTCCATTAAAGGCAATTAAGAAATCAAAGAATCTATAAGCTCTTTCTGCTGCCTTGACCAGTCTTTATCAGAATGAGTCCTGATGTAATTAGCCCAGTATTTTATCATCCATTCCCTGTCCTGCTTGTTTATCTTATTTTGCATATTTCTTTATGAATTGTTTGTAATATTTAATTTTTATGGTTCAAGAAGCCATTTCCATCTTAGCAAACCTTTCTATTGATGGAAAGGTTTTGAAAACACAATAATTATATATTAATGGCTTTAAGTAAGTCATATGAGAGTAATAAGAACAATAGTTGTTGGGGTTCCTGCAAAGGCTATTAGGAAAATATGATTATAATTTTTTTAATGACTCAATAACTTTCTTTTTCCATTTCTTGAATTCATTAAAGTTTATTCCTAAATAATGAATATTCTTGTCTGAAAAATTGTTTATGACAAATATCAGTTCTTCCTTAAACTTTTCCTTTTTGTATTTCTTAAGCAGTTTTATATATGTTTTCCATTCAATATCTGAACGTAGTATAATGGTGATAATATCAATTGCATCTTTCTCTCCCTTAATGCTGTTTCTCCTGTCAACCTCAGCACCCTGCTTTAATATCAAAAGCGGTTCTGCTCTTAAGGTATTAATGCCTTTTATCATAACTGTCTGCTTGCTTAAATCATCTAAAGGAATCGCTAAATCTGAGAAGTATGGAACATAAATATCAATATCAAATTTTCCAGATTTTATCTCATATTTTTTAAGCCTGTTATTTTTAACTAAATCATATTTTTGTTCCAGTTTTTTTAATGTGCTGTAATCAACAATTATATCAATGTCTTTTGACTTATGCAAACCAGTGTGAAGGTATGCTGCCCATCCGCCTATGAGTATAAAATTAAATTCTTTTTTTAGCAAAACTAATCTCTCCCAGCTTGCCTTTGTTAGTAATTCCGGCCAAAATTCCATTTATCTCACTTTTTGCTCCAATGCCTTTAAAAATTCTTTTGCATACCACGTACCCAAGTTCCATAAATCAACATATACTTGTGTTGATGGTGCAATATTATTCTTAGCTAATCTATCCATTTCTTTATCTTGATTGAGTACAATTAGGTTTGCATGCCCTTTTTTAAAAGGAAACCTTGCTTTAATTTCATCAGGGTTATTTGAGTAAACAATAACCTCGCTGTAATCTGCTGGCACATCATTAAACTTAAACTTATATGCAGAGTATGCTGTATAAATAATCTTTGAAGGCAGGTTTTTCTCAATATCCTGGATAGGTAAATTAACATTTGTTTTATAAATAATGTCTTTGTCAAGATTTCTTTTGGTTGCCCAAAAGATTAGTATTTTCTCTATGTCTCTTATACTAAAAAACCTTTTTTCAATGCTTATTCCCCCTATTTTATCAAGGGGCTTTAAGGCATTATTAACTGTGCTTAGAGAAACATTTAATTTTTTAGAGAGCTCAAGCTGGGTAAACCTATTTCTTTTGTTTTCAATTGCATCAAATAATATCTCCCTGTAGATTATTTCTGTTTTCTTCATGTTTTGATAAAATATCTTTTTATTTATAAATGTTTCGATAATCTTCGAAAGTTAAAATCAATTAAGAAATCAAAGAATCTATAAGCTCTTTCTGCTGCCTTGACCAGTCTTTATCAGAATGAGTCCT
>CAYWLA010000164.1:0-2728 GCA_964458955.1 uncultured Methanosarcinales archaeon | reverse complement strand
ATATCAAAAGAAACCTTTTTAAATAAACTGGGATTTCTGTTCTTTATGGATGTGGGCAGTTGCTTGCCTGAACTAAAACAAATTAATGGAGGCTAATAAAATGAGTTTATACAAATACGTAAGAAAACTTTGGACAAATCCAAAGAAAAATTTAAAGGAAATCTGGTCAAACAGGCTTATTGAGTGGAGAAAAGAGCCGGTTACAATAAGGATTGAAAGGCCAACAAGAATTGATGCTGCTCGTTCTTTGGGCTATAAGGCAAAGCAGGGATATGTTGTTGTAAGGCAAAGGCTTATCCGTGGTGGAAGGCAAAAGCCTGATATAAAGGGAGGAAGGAGGCCAAAGCACAGTACTCAGAGAAAAGATCTTTCAAAAAACTATCAGCAGGTAGCAGAGGAAAGGGCAAATAAGAAATTCAAAAACTGTGAAGTCTTAAACTCTTATTATGTTGGAAAAGACGGCAAACATTTCTGGTATGAAGTTATTTTAGTGGATAAATCACATCCTTCAATAATAGCTGATAAAAGAATAAGCTGGATAAATGAGAAAAAGCATACTGGCAGGGTATTCAGAGGAATGACCTCAGCAGGAAGGCACTCAAGAGGGCTTAGAAACAAAGGAAAGGGCGCTGAAAAAGCAAGAACAAAGCCAAATCAAAAGAAAAGAAGGATTTAATTTATTCATTTTTAATAAGAAAATCAATTGTTTCTTTATCTGCTATACTTGGCTCGTGAATAAGCCATAAATGTTCTTTTTTTGGAAATCTTTTTATAGTTAAGTTCCTAAAAGACTTATTAATATGTTCCTCAATTTTATCATCTAATCTGAAATATTCATCATCTTCTCCATAAAGTATAAGACTTGGTTGCTTAACATTAAGGTGCTCATAATTAAAATTTGAAACATCTGAAACAATTTTTTCCAATACTTTTACGTTCTTTAGAAGATTTATATAAAAACCTTTTTTTAAAGATTTATTTTTTGATAATATCCCCTTTGTTTTTCTTACAAACCCAAGAAAGCCATAGTTTGTTGGTAATATTGGATCAATCCCAACAAGTTTTTTTACTTCTGAAGAATTATTTCCAACTGTAAATGCAACAGCACCACCCATTGAATGACCCACAATTTTATATTTTCCTAATTTAAGTGATTTACAAAAATCATGTGTCAATTCAGCATATTCCCTTATTGATGTAGGCTGCTTTTTCAAGTAATTTATTGCATACATATCTGGAGCAATAACTTCAAACTTATTAGAAAGCTTTTCTATAATATTTTCATATTTTTCAACATCCAATCCAAATCCATGCAAAAACAGAAGAGGTTCACCTAACCCTTTTTTTATATATCTTATATTTTCATTTCCAACTTTTTGAATCTTGTATGATTCCATAATCTTATAACATATTTACTAATATATAAACCTTTCTATTTTTACTACTAATATGTAGTTATTTATAGCTCTATAGTTAATTCGAAACCTTTATAAGCTCTGATTTTTTTATACTTTGTATGTTAAGTTTACACTGTAAAGAATGCAACTATAAGTTCAGTCCAAAGAAGGATATAATACCAAAAACATGCCCTTTCTGCGGAAAAGAAGGGACTTTAGAAAAAGTAAAGCCAATGCAGAATATAATAGATGAAGTTATTGATGAGATGGAAGAATAATTTAATCTAATAACTCTATATGCTCTGGCTTTGTAAGAAATTCCTCTCTCTTTAAATCCTCAATAATAAAGAATTCTTTTTTCTTTTTTATCTTAAATTTTTCAAGGCTTTCAGAAAATTCCTCAAGACCTTTCATATCCCTGAATACAGTCTCAATAAAAAAATCAAAATCATTGTTAAGCCTTAACATGGAATTCACATTTTTGTTTTCAAATAAAAAATTATTAAGCTCATGCTTTTTTTTATCATTTGCTTTTAATGCAAAGTTGATTCTTATCCCAAAACCAAGCTTCTGAAAGTCAAGCAATGGGGAATATTTTGATATTGTGCTTTCTCCAAGCTTGTTTACCTTGTCAAATATTGTTGATATTGGAATGCTTGTTTCACGGCTTATCATTGCAAGGCTTTTCCTTGAATCTGCTCTTAAGTGTGTTAAAATCAATAAGTCTTTTTTTGTCAGCAATCAACTCACCAAACAACAATAAGAAAGACATGTTTATATTGCTTTACCAAAAAAAATCAGCAAATTTTTGCAAACTCCGGAAAATATTCAAAAGTGATCTTAATACCTTCTCTCAGCAAAAAAATAGAAGAATTAATTCATTCAATCTTTAAAGCTTTCATTATTTTGTTAAGCTTTTCATTGATTATGTCAAGATCCCTGTTAGAATTTTTATCAGAACTATCTTTATTTTTTTTTGTAAAACAATCACTGCAATAAACAGGCTTAGTTGAAGTTGGTTTGAAAGGAACTTCACATTCTTTTTTGCAGGAAGAACAAATAACTTTAGTCATCTCAACATCACGCCTATTTCTGCTGTAGCTGTTAGAATCTCTTCTAAAATCTTTCCTGCTCTTATGAACGTCTTCAAAACTCTTCCTACCACCTGTACTTCTCTTTGAATAACTACCTTTAGAATCTTCTCTGCTTCCCCTTTCTCTCGAATGTTCAAATCTTGCCATAAATATTTAGAAATGGCATTAGTATATAAAGCTATGTGAAAATTATTGAAAATATTTGAAAAAAAAATCAAAAATAAAATACAACTGAGA
>CAYWLA010000163.1:0-2760 GCA_964458955.1 uncultured Methanosarcinales archaeon | reverse complement strand
AAATAATAATAAAAAAAGCCCGTAATTGGGCTTAAAGGTTTAAGAGATCCTTCGCTTTGCTCAGGATGACAGGATGAACTCAGGATAACGATGAAATTGCTAAGAAAATAGATTTAAATATTTTATCAACTTCTTCTTTATAAAGATAACCCTCCTTGGCAATGGTACTTTTTACAGGCCTGATTTCCTTATCAATATAGGTCTGATCTCCTATTTTGTAAGTTGTGGTCTTGGTCTTAAATTTTGTTAAAGAATCACAGGGAGTACTTCCTAATGGAAAACTATTAACTATTCGCAATAAAGTACCTGACACAAGAAAACGTCCTGCTCTTACCATATCAAAAACTTTATCCCTATCTTTACTCTCTTTGATATAGGGGACAATGGAACTTTTATTCTCGCCTTCAATAAATACAACGTCAAATCCTTGATATTTCCCCTCACAAATTTTAACATCTTTAGGAAGTTTATCTTTTACTTCCCCCATTGCTTTCTCCATTTCCTTAATCTGTTCTTTAGTTATAAAATCCTTCATCATATCACTCTTAAGAAGTTCTCTTAGAGTAGTTTTATCATTTGCTCCCGGAATGTTCGTTCCTGGAACAGGAGCATCTAAAAAACCATGGGTTGGTACTAAATAACGGTTTTTTAGAGTTTGTTTAGCTGTTTTCTCATCAGCGCATTCAGTGATGATAATAAAACTATGATAATCAAACTTCTCCGCTACAGGAGCAAATAGTTTATCTTGGCTTATGCTTTTTATAGCTTCATTACTCTTCTTTTTCAATTTCTGCGCTTTTTGGATGAGATCCGCCTGCCCAAGCGCTTGAGCGCACTCTTCCAGCATTTTTGAAGCTTCTTGCTGAGCTCTTTCCCATATTTTTGGTCCGTGTGGATGTTCTGAACCAATTATAATAGTTTGACTGGTTTCACTTTCTGAAAAAGTCCTTGGATTGATAAAATTAGGGTCAGCAAAAGGTCTTGGGTCAATATGACCAATTTTTACTTTAAAATTTGTTTCATCTTCCTGGCGCAAAATCTCCTCCCATTGTTTGGTAGGAAGCCAGCTTTTAGACAATATTTTAGTTATTTTTAAACTCATTTTTATAATATTAATAGGATAAGAATAAATTATTAATTTTTAAACAATCCCATTGTGGATAACCCTTGTTTTACACAAAATCTTTTGATATAATACAGATGGTGCTTGGAGGGCCTTGGCCCTGTCACGGCTATATCCAAGCTGTACCCAAGCACTACTAAAGAATATCGCAAAAGCGGTATTTTTTAGTTGTTTAATCATTTTAAAGGTCTCCGCTGTGTAAAATTCTCTTACTTGTTATTTTATCAACACCCCAAAATGGAATTACGCTCCAAAAATGCTTTTCTCTCCCTAACACTTATTTAATAATAAATTTTAACCTTATAGAATCTATAACCGCAATAAATTCATAATATATTACGTAATTATATTATACCATGATTATGGTATATCCTTACCATAAATCAGGTTTCTATTTTGTTTATTTTTCTTTTAATAATCACGCAAGAATCGCGCAAGAATCGCGCAAATTTCTACATTATGTTAATCCCATTATTCAATGATAAATCATAATAAAAAAGCGGCACCGCAGTACCACTTTATTTATTCTCGAGTGAATCAATTAGTTGTTCGAGATTGTTTCTGTCTCCTATTTTATCACCTTTGGACGTGAGTAACATTTCAAGTCTAACCTTACTTCCTGTTTCAAGCGCTTGTTGCGCCAAGGTTGCAAAATAGGAAACATCATCAAGTATCTGCTCTCGTGTTTCCTGATCAACACCCTCAAGAGAAGAAGCGAGGCGATCTGGTAAATCAATAAAAAGTTGCGCTCTTTCTTTCATTTTTTCTATACACCCTGCCGCATCTTGATTTTCTAAAAAAATATCAGCCTCGTCATCAAGCGAATGAGACTGCTCTGCCACTTCTTTTAATATCTGAATAGTCAATTGTAGTCCCTCTTTGCCTTCTGGCTCACCCTCTGGTTTATTATGTGGTTGTTCTAGTGAATGCATATAAGTTGCTCCTTTAATTACTAATTACTACATTGCTTTCTTTTTATATTTTACTCCCTTTTCTACATTATGCCAATCCTTTAATTTAATGGCAAATAACAAAAAAGAGGTTAAAACTACTTAATTAAATGGATTTTCTTTTGCAAAATCAGGCATTAATATGGAATTACTTCCCATTTCTTGGACCCAACCATTTTTAAAACCTAATTCTTTAAAACAATCAAAAACTTCTTTGAACTCTTCTTTGGTTATATTTCTGTCTATTTCTGGAAAATCTTTAGCTTTATTAATTGGTTCATATTGACTCATTAAACTAATACAAAGGTTAATATCAATTTCTTTAAGATATTTTAATACTTTCAAGCTGTTTTCAATATTGTTTGGCAAAATCAAATGCCTTACTAAAACACCTCTTTGAGCTATTTCCTCTTTTGATAATTTCAAATTACCAACCTGTTTTAACATTTCTTTAATAGCTGCTTGAGCTTCTTCAACATAATTCTTTATTCCAGAATATTTAAATCCTAATTCATTGCTGCCATATTTAAAATCCGGAAGATAAATATCTACTAATCCATCAAGTTTTTTAAGCATTGAAACATCTTCGTAAGCATTAGAATTCCAAATAATAGGAATATGTAATCCTTGTCTTTTAGCTTCAATAATTGATTCTTTTATTTGATCTGACCAAATTGTGGGACTAAC
>CAYWLA010000162.1:0-2767 GCA_964458955.1 uncultured Methanosarcinales archaeon | reverse complement strand
GCAATTACAAACCATGCAACCCACCCCTGGTCTTCAAAGCCAAACTGTCTTCTTCCGTAAATGCATGACATCCTAAAGCAGCATGTTTTCATTCCATAAATTCTTCCATATTCCTGAGTATAAAGGTCTCCAACATACTTGCTTGCGCCATAAGGTGTATGCCCAGTATGATCAATTGGCATTTTTTCTGAAACCCCTTTAACACCCTTAAAGGTATATCTTGTTTCTTTTTCTTCTAAAGGAATTCTGTCAACATTTTCTCCATACACCTTATTTGTTGAGCAATAAACAAATGTTGCGTTAAAACAGTTTTGCCTAAGGCATTCAAGAACATTTAATGTTCCAAAGGCATTAATGCTAAAATCCTCTTTTGGAATTCTGACTGATAAAGGAACTCCTGGCTGGCCAGCTGTGTGAATGACTGCATCAACACCTTCTTTAATAGCTTTTAATATATCTTCCTCATTTCTTACATCTCCTTTGATTCTGGTGATATTTGGGTATTTTGCAAGGTAATTCCAGTTGTATTCTACGCTCTTCTTATCTGACCCAAAAAGCTTGGATCTCATCAGATTATCTAGAATAATCACTTCATCTCCTTTCTTTGCATAATATTCTGCAGCATGGGAGCCAATCATTCCAGCTCCTCCAGTCACCAAAACTCTAATTTTGAACACCCCCCAAATTAATCCCATTAAGAGAAACAAGATATTATTTAAACCTTTCTTTAATAGACTTATTAACTACTTAAGTAAGAACATCATAAACAAAATTTTTGTTGTTATAAACCTCTTTTAGCCAATTGCAATCTATTTTTCCTTTTGAAAATACAAGATTTGCTTTGTTTTCTTCAACAATCATTCTTTTTTCATTGCATCCTACATTAAAAAAGTTAATACTAGCATTTAAGTTTTCACCCCTTAACTGGCCAGGGAGTATTGAAACAACATAATTTCTGCTTATTGGATAAATTGTTGAGGACACAAATATTGGAGCCAAAACTATGTTATGTGAGCCATAGTTTTCCTCTAACCATTTGATTGTTTTATAATCCTCTTCATTAATAATATTATTGCTGTATGTTCTTCTTTCATCAATTAATTTGTAATGGCTTGAAAAAACACCAATAAAAATAGCAACAACCAAAAAAGCTACTATCGGCTCTTTAGCAACCCTGCTTAAAAAAGGCATTTTTAGTTTTTTTATGGAATTTGTGATATAACTCAAACCAATTGCAGACAATGGAATCAAGAACATCATTGCAAAATACAGTGTCCTTTGATATGGGGAGAGAATAGTAAACCCAAATTTATTGAACATACTTGTCAATCCAATTGTAATAAATGTAAAAAATACAAAAATTAGATATTTTTTTTGCTTAAATGAAATAATCATACCAATTAATGCTAACATTGTTGGTATAATTCCATATAAGTATGGAAGGAAATATTTTATTTCTACTTTGCCCCATCCCTCTTTGAATATTAATGATTCTATTATCTGGGCTTTGTTTCTTGAAAATGAGATATAACGCCAAAAATAAATAAATATAACAGAAATGACTAAAATTATAGTTATTGTAAGTAAAAATGTTTTAAAATAGGATATCTTATCCTTGTTTAACTTTTCGATTGCAAATATTTCCTTTGTTTTAGAGTAAAATCTCCTTATGATTCCTGGATTTAATAAGAAATATAAAAAGGCAATTGGTATGATTAATGTTCCGCAAAGAGGGTAAATTATTACCAGGCAGGCAGAAAGAATAATTGAGATAAATAATCTTTTTATATCGCCGTCTGATAATGCTTCTGTAAGCATCAATAAGAAGAGATAGATTAATGGAATACATGCTGTCAATGGTGTAAAAAAGTTTATCCCTAGTATATTGACACTGCTTTTTAAGCTTGCAAAAAAAACCATAGCAAAGACTCCTGTCCAGAAATTATTTGTTATCTTATTAACAAGAACAAATAACATGAAAGCTGATAAGCATGCAAAAAGTGCAGGCAAAAATCCGTAATGCTGCACTGGATCCATGCCTGTCAATAAAAAAAGCTCAGACAGCAGTATATGAAATCCTGGCTCAAGGTTCTCATGCCTTATTGGCTCAGCAAAATAAGGGTTTGTTGAAACAAAACCCTTTTTTTCTATTATTTGCATTGATTGAGCAATATGATGATACTCATCAAGATGCATTGGATAGTTATAGCCAGAATGAAAATTATGCACTATCATAAAGATAAATATTAGTATTAAAATAACAATGGAAAATTTGAATTTATTTTTTTTCAGAATCATTAAATTTCTCCATTAATTTTAAAGAAAATATTTCTATTGTTTTTAACATTCTGCTGTCTTAAAGTTTATTAAGAATGTTAATTAAATTGGCTTATCTTTTCTTCTTCAATGGCATTTTTTGCACATGTAACATATGAGTCATCAATTTTTATTTTTGGTACAAATTTTAATTTTTTTACACTGCCATACTTGTTGAAGTCATGCTGAATTTCCTTAATCAGAGGATAACCCACTTTTATTGATGATTGATTTAGTTCTATTATATTTGTATCTTTTTCTCCAATAACCCAAACTATAAGCTGGTCAACATCATAGCTTCCTGTATTGGCTACTGTGAATTTAACAAAACCATCCGAGCCAGTGCCGCCATAAAATACCTGGGGTATATCATTAACCTTTTCTACCTTTAGGTTCACATTAGCGCATTTTTCTATGCTTAGCAGCTCTGCACCTGAAGATTCTACATTTT
>CAYWLA010000161.1:0-2797 GCA_964458955.1 uncultured Methanosarcinales archaeon | reverse complement strand
TCGCCGATTTCTGTATTTGCGGCTGTGGGAATAAAAACCAGTGAAGTATCTTGCGGTTTTTTGCCAACTAAATCAAACAATGCATCCGCAATTGACTTATTGGTTATACCACCAGAAGTGAGCAATAATTTCATATTTTGATTATAGCAAGCTTTACTTTGACACACTGCTTGTTATTCTTTATTCTACCAAAAAATCCTGCATGACGGTAGGCAAGCGCCTCTTTGGCGATTCTAATTTGCTGGAGCTATGGAACGATGTTGAAACTTATTTTATATTAAGAAGCGCAAATTTAAATTTTAAATCTTTGTTGTTTCTTTTGATCAATAGAATGTTCTATTTTATGACCAATTGAGACATTACTGCTTAAGTCTCTTATAATAAATTCAAAAGGTACAGAATTATGATAAAAATAGAAATGACATCCTTTATATTCTTTTATCTTTAAAGTTTTTCTACAAATTTTAGTCTTAAAATTTCTCTTTAAATAAATGGAAGTAGCCTTGATTATATCGTAAATCTTGTCTTTATCACTATATATTACCTGAATGCTCACTATGTCATCAATGCTGTAAAGAGGTATATCCTTCATCAAGTGGTGATGATATAATCCTGCCTCTTTCCTTATCCTTAATTTTAGCCCTACAATCCAAGGGCATGTTGATTTTAATTGTTTTTGAATTTTCTTTATTAATTTTTTTAATTCAGACTTGCTCCCCAATTTAAGCATAAGTGTATTTAAAATTTCTGAAGACTCTTTATATTCTTTCAAAAATAAATTCTTAAAAATATCCTCTGCAATTGAGTAAAATTTACTCCGGTCGGTACAGAATCTTTCTATAATATCTACAAAAACCGTGGCAATAAGAATTTTATCTCTTTTTTTAAGATTTACTCGAGAAAAGAATTTTTCTAATTTATCAGAATTTTCACATATACCGATAAACTGATCAGTAATAAAAGATATATAGCCTGAGTCTAAATTCTTATGTAAGTTTTTTATGGCTTTGAAATATTCTAAGAAGGCCTTTTTTAACTCTATGCTATCAATTCCTTTAATTTTCTTACTGGGAGCGCCTAAAAAGAATGCTAATAAATTACGATGTGTCCAATATTCCTTAGGAATTTTTTCTACTAAAGGTAGTACTATTTCACCATAAAGTCTCTCAAAAAAAGATCCAATATAGATCGACGCATTAATACTTTCATAAACCTCAGTATAAAATTTGAGTAAATCATTTAATCTCTCTTTTCTCATTTCTTTTCTTGGCGTGTATGAAATATTCACAAGTTGGTTTATGATCTTAAATTTATTAAACTGTGTATTGTAAGCTTTTATTAATCCCATACTTCTAGCTATTGAATCTTGTTTAATATATGACAGTTCTTTTTGTAATTTTAGATCATTACATGCTATAAGTTTTCCTGTATGTAGAAATTCTGGAATAAGGCCCCTACATACTTTGTATATTTTTTGTTCCAAACAAAAAGGATAGATTGGGATTGAATTCTCATGAGAAAATTGTAAAGTATTTCTTCGAAAATCTGGAAGAAAGAAAAATCCGTGATTAAATTCTTTTAAAGATTCAACAAAAGAATTCTCAATAGAATGTGCAAGAGCCTTCTTAGTGAGAATTTTAAAACTCATAAAAATACCGCTGTATACAATTCCACATCTTGCTATACCTTCATTCTTCCTAAACCAATTTATTTCTCTTTTGGTTGGGAGATTATAATGCTGTATACCTATATTCTGAAATAAGGTTATAAGAAGATCATTTAACTTATAATTTGACAGGAGCCTCTTATCGTCTATTATGATCATGGCGTCAATGTCCGAAAAAAAGTTTAGATTTATTTTTTTCATCAAGAAACTACCCCAAACAAAAAAAGCTACTTTGTAATCTTGTTTAACAATCTCTTTTTTAAACTTTGCTATTAACCTTTTTTTAGTTTTATAATAAAGAAAAGGGGTGTATCTCTCTAAACTAAAGTTATCCCTCCATTGAATATAAGCATAAATTAAAACATAAAAAAACTTCTTTAGAAGATTTTTGTCCAATCCATATAATATTTTTACTATCTCTAAATTTGATTTAGCAAAAATAATCTTTTTACCAATTCTTCTTATTTTCTTATCTTTTCTATATCTTATAAAAATAGAAGCTTTTTTCTTAAAAAAGATTCTAAATCTTTTCTCTTTTAACAAATCCATCACTATTAATTTTACAAACTTATTTTTTAAGTTTGCTCTTCCAAACTGCTTCGTAATTTTAACATGTAATTGTTGAAGATTTTTCATATATTATTTTTTTCTTAAAACATTTTCTCTGACATAAAATAAACCATACAAACTAAATCAATTAAACGACCTCTCAATAATTTTTATCTACAAACTCTAATATGCTTTTTCCCCCATAAATTCAATAACATCCGATTAGTTTTATCCTACCAAAAAATCGCCTCTTTGGCGATTCTAATTTGCTGGGGCTATGGAATGATGTTGGAACCTATTTAATTGGTAATAACTTCAAGTTTTTCTTTGGCGGCAAGTTCTTTCGTGATAATTTTTCTATCTATTTCAACTTTTAATTACTACTCTGTAACTCAATAAAAACCGGCTGGTCGACGTTTAATTTTATCCCCGCTACATCCGTAAGCCGTTCTTGTCCCTCTATATCTGTTACTCTTACTTGACCAGAAATTTCATTTGGTAATGTCCCTAACCATAAAGCATAGATCGTTTTATTACCAACAGTAAATTTATATTGACCACTGGCAATTTTTTCTACTTTAG
>CAYWLA010000160.1:0-2846 GCA_964458955.1 uncultured Methanosarcinales archaeon | reverse complement strand
GATGGCACAAAAACATGCCAACTGGAGATATGTAAACTAAAAGAAAGCGAATTAGGACTAGAAGAAGAGCATAATATTGGTTTGACTGGAACAAAGGATGACTATGATGGTGATGAAATTATTAATGATGATGACCCTGACAAAGATGGTGATGGTATTGAGAATCCCTGGGATAAGGAAGAGTGGACAATCCTTGGATGCAAGGCAGATAATAATGGTACTGCAATAGACATTGACAAGGATAAGATATGCCTCGGGCTTGACTGCAATGATAATGACAATAATATAAAGGTAACAAAGGATGATCCTGCATGCACAAAAGAAATGCTCTGCTCAAATAAAGAGCTTGATACTATAACAAATGAAATAGAGATTGACCTTGGCGGATTATGCAGGCCATACATTAAACTTGTGCAGCCAGTGTATGGTGTATCAGAGGAAAGCCCATTTGACCTTATTGTTTCAACTGACCATGATGCTGTATGCAGGTTTAGCATCGATGTTCTTTTAAATTATGCAAATATGCAGAAATTTGATGGTTCTGGAACAACACACACAAAAACAGGCTTTAAATTAGATGATGAGATCATCCATAAACTCTATGTAAAATGCGATGACGGTGATTGGCCTGCTGAAGAATCTTCTGCTGAATTTGAGTTGTCTGTTGACTCTTCAAATCCAGTCATAAGCACATATTATGCAGAGCCAAATCCAATTATTGAGAGCCCTGTTAAAACAGTCTTGGTTGTTGGAACAGACGACAAAACAATATGCAAATATGATCTATTACAACAGAGTTATAATTCAATGACTAAAAAATTCCCTGGCTTTGATACGCTTAATTTCTCAGAAAAACACACAGCAACAATACCCTTCTCAGAAGATGCAAAGGATTATACTTACTATGTTGCATGCGAAAACAGGGCAGGATTAGTCTCAGACACAAAAGATATCCTTGTCAGTGTTGACCTAAGCCAGGATATTGTTGTAACATCAACAACTGCTAGGTATACTAATGAGTCAAAGGTATATTTAAGTGTCAAAACAAACAAAAATGCACAATGCTTTTACAACAATATCTCAACAATCATAACAAACTCTTTTGGTGATAGTGCTTATGAACACAAGAAACTCTTACCTCTATTAAGCGATGGAGACTACAGGTATTATGTAAAATGCTGGAAAGAAGGACTACAATCGCCTATTAACACTATTATCTTTACTGTTGATACAAGCACAGTAGAAAAACCAGAGGTTAATGACACAAGCAGTATTAATGATTATCCTGAATCTTCCTATTATACAGACAGGCTAAGGGTAAGATGGGTGTTAGATAAAAAACCAGCATCTGGAATAGATTATTATCTTTACATGCTTGAAGATTCATCTGGGAATATAACAGTTAACTGGACAAAAAGCACTAAAGAAGATGAATGGATATGGGTTGATGAAGACCATAATGGTAATGATCTTAATTTAACCAATGGAATACAATATTTCTTTAATGTAATTGCAAAAAACAGGGCAGGTTCATTTAGTAAAATTGGCAAGAGTGATGGAGTAAAAATTGATACATCAAAAAAGCCGGCAAGCTGCTCAAACGGAATCCAAGACGGAGAAGAAACAGATGTTGACTGCGGAGGATCATGCGATAACTGCGATTTAACAAATAAATGTGTTGAAGATAGTGACTGTTTTAGTGGCTTCTGCAACTCCAGCAATAAATGTGCAAAGTCATCATGTGATGATGGAATAAAGAACGGAGAAGAAACAGATGTTGACTGCGGCGGTGAATGTGATGAATGCGAGAATGATGCTGACTGTAAAGAAGATAATGACTGTGAGTCTGGAAAATGTGATTCTAACCTCAAAATCTGCATAGGAATAAATAAATGTTCTAACAATAAGCTTGATGTTGGAGAGACAGATGTTGACTGTGGCGGAGATAAATGTTCAAAATGTGATGATGGACAATCTTGTAAAACTGGTTCAGACTGTGAATCAGGCAGTTGTTTAAGTGGCAAGTGCGCTGCTTCTGTAAAAGATAGCGATGGTGATGGAAAACCTAATAATGAAGATAATTGTCCTTATGTAAGCAATAAAGGCCAGGAAGACACTGATGGGGATGGCATAGGAGATGCCTGTGATGAAGATAAGGATAATGATGGAATGCCTGATGACTGGGAAGAAAAATATAGCCTTAATATTTTCTTTGATGATGCAGGTGATGATAAAGATAAGGATGGCCTGACAAATTTAGAGGAATATAAAAAAGGAACAGACCCAACCAATCCAGATACAGATGGTGATGGGGTTTCAGATGGTAAAGAAGTTGAGAAAAGATTTGACCCAACTGACCCAAACAGCCGTCCAGCATCTGCATTTCCAATTATTCTTCTTATAATAGGAATAATTCTCTTTGTTTCAGGAAGCGGATACTTATTATATAAAAAATATACAAAACCAAAAGAGAAAAAGCAGCCATTCAAGCCATTCACTTCAACATCTCCAATTAGGCCAACAACATCATTCAAGCCTTTTACTCCAGGAAGCACAAACTCAATGGAATTTAGAAGAAGACAGGCAATGGAAAAAATTATAAGAGACAGGGAAAGATTCAGGGAACATGATAAAATCTTTGGCACTTTTGCTGCTCAGTCAAAAACCAATATAAGCGAGAAGCTTCACGGAAGGCTGGATATAGGCAAACCAGAAACCACAAAAACAGATAGTGTTCCTAAAAAAACAAAAGCTGCAAAGAAGGTTACAAAAAAGAAAGAAAAAAGCCCAAAAGATGTTTTTGAGAAACTGTCACTAGTTGCAACTGCTGAACTTAAAAAATACAA
>CAYWLA010000159.1:0-2847 GCA_964458955.1 uncultured Methanosarcinales archaeon | reverse complement strand
AAAAAAACAAATCAAATCAATAAAACCTGAAGGCTACAATAGTGGTGACAGTGTCACAACAATTAAGCTGGTCACATTATATAGAATTGATAAAACTTAAGACAGAAGAAGAACGCAAGTTTTACGAAGCCCAATCCATAATAGAAAAGTGGAGTGTAAGAGAACTCAGAAAAAGGGTAGAAGATAATGAATACAGGAAAATCAAAAAAACAGGGAAAGTAATGATTAAACCGCTTTTGCATCTGCCGTCTCCTGAAGAAGTATTCAAAGATACTTATAATTTCAATTTTCTGTTATCAATTTCTATTTAATTACTACTTTTTAGTTAAGAAAATAGATAAATTTAAATATGAGAACTAAACACTCTTAACTAAAATGGTAAATTTATCTGGTTTGGAAAAGAAGGTTAAATCTCTTTTTGGAATATCTAAAGAGGGTAATGAAAGATTATTTAATAAAGTTGAGATTTATAAGGAATTTCCAAATGTAGATCATTCAGCAAAATATATATGGAATCACTTTAATGAAAAAGGAACCATTAAAAAAATTGCCGGTAAAGTTGGTTATATTGGTAATAAGCTTGTGGAGGTTCCACACCTGAAAACCTCTGATGATGGCTCTTCCTATCCAACTAAAGCTGCTTTTATAGCAAGCGTGGAAAATTCAACATATAAAGTTATTTTTGATGATTCTTATAGTGATGAGTTAAGAGTTACTGTTGAGTGTGATATAAAAGATTCTAAATACATAAATGACCTGCTGAATGATCCAAGGAATTCTGTTGTTTCAATATCAAAGGAATATAATGACCTTGAGTCAATCAAAAAATTGTATAAATTTATAACATCCGAAGCTAAAACATTAAGAATTAGTAAAACAGGATTAAAAAAGCTTCCTAACATGAGAATTGACGATGAAATAGGGTTAGTGCCAATTGATGCAAGCATTATAGCAACAATTGATGGAGAGAGTTATGTTTTTAATATTTCAAGTTCATATGGTACAAAAGAAGTTTCTGTAGAATGCCCATTAGATAAAACCAATTATGTTAATAATCTTCTAGAGAGTGTTTTAACTGAGGAAATAAAAGATGAAAAAGGAAAACTTGTTAAAAAATCAGTTAAAGGGATTGGTAGCACCCTACAAATTAAAAACTATAATTGGGGTATGGTTGGAGGCCTTGGAAATGCCAAAGAAGAAATCCAGCAGTATATTGAATGGCCGCTTAAAAATCCAGAATTATTTAAGAAAGTTAATGCTTCTATGCCAAAGGGAATTCTGCTGATTGGGCCGCCTGGAAATGGAAAAACAACAATTGCAAAGATAATTGCAAGTCAGACAGAATCCTCTTTTTATGCAGTTTCACCAAAAGATATTAACTCAATGTGGGTAGGGGGAACTGAAAAAAACTGGGGCAGGCTTTTTGATAATGCAAGGCAGGATGTCAAGAAAGGAAGAAGTGTGATTATTTTTATTGATGAAATAGATGGCTTATACACTTCCAGAGGGGAAATGGATAAATATTCAAGAATATCATTTGGTCAGTTCTGCCAGGAAATGGAAGGCATTTCTGACTTGGAAAATGTTGTGATTATTGGTGCAACAAATAAGTACCAAGATCTGGATTCTGCATTAGTTAGGCCTGGCAGGTTCACAAAAAAGATTTACATAGGAAATCCCAATGATGAGGGAAGAAAAGAAATACTTGAAATTTACACAAGAAAAAAACCAATATCTCCTAGTATTGATTGGGATCACCTAAAAAAGATAACAGAAGGTTATTCTGGTGCTGAATTAAGGGAGTTATGTGATTCTGCTGCCTTTCATTCAATTGAAAGATATTGTGAAAAAAAAGAAATCGAGATTAAAGATATTAAAGGAAAATTAATAAAAGAAATAATCATTGAAAAACAGGATTTTGAATTTGCACTGAAGAAAATATCTGATTACAAAAAAGACTAATAAATCCTAATTAAGCTTTTTTATTTCTGGTTTGATGTTAAAATCTTCTGCATACTTTTTAATAATGTAAGTGTCTGCATCAGGAAATTCCTGAATAATAGAATCAAGGTCTTTGTTTCTGCTATAAGCAACTGCATATAAAGCAGCTGCCATTGCATTTGTTCCAAAACTTCTTCCATCATAGCGAGGTGTTGTTGTTATCAGATAAGAAACACCTCTTTTTTTAAGCTCTTTAACATCATCTGCAGTTGTTGTATTTGTAATTATAATCTTTCCTTTAGAATTTTTAGGCATGTTCTCTTTTATATAAAGAAAATCTCCTGCAATAATCTCTGCATTATTTAAATATTTTATATTGCTTTCTTTGAATTCATCCTGCCTTGCGCCTGTTGGGTATAAATCACGAAAATCTTTTCTCTTTAATATTGGTGAAAGAATAAGCGGGGCTATGAAATTTACCCATTTTAATGAAGGAAGGTAAATAGGCATATGAAGTGCAGAAGCAAAATCCCCATACCTCATTTTAACACCAGCTTTTTCAAGTGAGTCTGCCATAAACCATCTGTCAACTGCACTGGGCATATAACCTTTTTTTCCCTTGAGGATTATATCACTGTTATTCTCAATAAATTCGGCGATTCTCCATTCCAATGTTTGTTTAAGGATCTTACCATCAACTATTTTAGTCTTAATATTACTAGTGATTTCTTTAACTACTGGGATTTTATAGTCCCTCCCATTTACATATACACTAAGAGGCACGCCCCCAATACTAAAAAAATCAACTTTGCCGTCAAGTTCTCTAAATTTTTCTTTCATAAGGTCAGGATTTCCATCTGTCCCTATTCTTTCAACAAGAATCTTTTCCCCTCCTAGCTCTATTTC
>CAYWLA010000158.1:0-2899 GCA_964458955.1 uncultured Methanosarcinales archaeon | reverse complement strand
GTAAAGCCGTCCAAAATGAATGTATTGGTTTTGGGTTTTTCCACAATGCCTTTAAGCGCATTCAGTAATCGTTCCGTTTTGTTGTCGTCAACTTTGTAATTATAGATTAAATCAAAATCTATATATTCAGCATTTTCTTTTTTGCATAAATAATTTGCTAAAGAGGTTTTACCTGCTCCAGACATTCCGATTATTATGATTAATTTTTTGCTTTGTTTAGGCATTGTTTATTTATTAATTTAATAAGTTTAAGAATTTAACATCCTTTACTAAATACTTTAATTCGTTTAAAATTGAATGAGAGGATAGTCTTTTGTTGTTTTTAAATGAGTTTTTAATCATATAGAATCAAATATTATTATACTGCTTTTTGCCGATAATATTTTAAGATTAAATATTTTGAAGATTTTATGAAAAAGAAAAAATTAGTTTTCGTATTAAATAATTTTTTAATTGGCGGGGCAGAACGTTTAATATTAGGAATTCTCAGAAATTTAGACAGAAATAAATTTGACGTAAGTATTATAACAGTTTTAGGAGCTGGTCCAATGGAAGCAGAGTTTAGAAAGTTGGAATTTCCAATTTTTTTTGCTGGGCCTAAAAAATATCTTTCGTCTTTGTTTTTCAAAACAATATGGATTTTAAGTATTCCCTTTGTTCTTTTAAGATTAATGCTTTTTTTAAGAAAAATCAATCCTGATGTTGTTATTACTTCTTTATACGGAGCTGATGTTTTAGGAATTTTTGTGGCTTGGTTATGTGGTATCAAAAGAAGAATTATTATTTATCACGATATTCATAAAATGTCTGTTATGAGACGGATTTTTAGAAAGATTTTTTCTTTTAATTTGGCTCATAAAATTATTGCTGTAGCTTCTAATGTTAAAGAATTTCTTATCAATTATTGGGGTATTTCAAACGACAAAATTATTGTTATTCTTAGCGGTATAGACTTTCAGAAATTTGAATTTGGAAAAAAGTTTTTAGAGCATAATTTAGTTTTAGGATTTATAGGTCGTTTTGTTCCAGAGAAAGACCCTCTTTGTTTACTGAAAGCTTTCGTAATTTTAAAGAAAAAATATGGATTGGAGCCGGGGGTAATAATGGTTGGAAACGGAAAACTTGAATTAGATTTAAAACAGTTTGCTAGTAGTAACAATCTTAAAAAGATTCAATTTACTGGTTGGAGTGATAATATTATAAAATGGCTTAAGAAAATAGATATTTTAATAATTCCTTCAAAAGAAGAAGGTTTACCCCTTGTAGCTTTAGAGGGATTAGCCTCTAACAAAATAGTTATTGCATCTGATATAGAACCTATGAAAGAATTAATTTGTTCTGGGGAGAATGGCATTTTGTTTAAGGTTGGGGATGCCGATTCTTTGTCAGAAAAATTAAAAGATTTACTAACAAATTCTAATTTAGTTAAAGAATATTACTATAATGTTAATCAGTGGATTGATAAAAATAGAGAATTTTTTGATATCAAAGATGTTTCTAAAAAATATTTGGAGGTTTTAAATTAAGTAAGTATTTATGTTTATAAATAAAGAAAGTAATTCTGTTCTCAATAATATTTCATTTACTTTTGGCGCAAGAATAATTACATTATTTCTTAGTCTTTTGATTGGAATCATTATTGCTCGTACATTAGGACCTTCTGGGAAGGGTCTTTTATCGGTTATTGCAATGATAGGGGCTGTAGTTTTGCAATTAGGCAATTTGGGAATAGGATCATTCAATATTTATGCCATCTCTAATAAGAGCATTGAGAAAAAAAATATTATTGGTAATTCTCTTTGGTCAGGATTAATAATTGGTATTATTTGTTTTTTAGTTATTTTGATTTTTGTTTTTAAGTTTCCAATATTCTTTCGTAATATTCCAAGGAGTTATTTACTTATTTATCTACTATCTCTACCTTTTATTTTCTGGTCTAATTTTTTCTCTTCTATCCTTACTGGTGAGCAAAAATTCAGAAAGCTTAATATTTTTATTATAGTCACTCAAGCCATAAATTTAATTGGGATAATTTTACTGTTGCTAGTTTTTAAATCAAATGTTTTTTATGTTCTTGCCTGGTATGCTTTGGTAAATGTTATTGGTGCTATATTGCCAATGAGCTTTGTTTTTTTAAGAAATGGCTTTCATCTGAATTGGAATTTGAAGGTTCTAAAAAAATCTTTAAATTATGGTTTTAAGATATGTTTAGCTGGTATTTTTGCTTTTTTAATATTGCGGGTTGATTTATACATGGTGAATTTTTTTAAGGGTATGGCTGAAGCTGGTTTTTATTCTTTAGCATCCAGTTTTGGTAATATCTTTTTCCTTTTGCCTTTTTCTATTGCTACGGTAATTTTTCCTAAGATTAATGCTGAAAATAAATCAAAAAAGGAATTAATAGCGAAATATTCTAGAATTTCTTTATTTTTAGTTTTTTTGATGGCTATTGGAGCATTACTGTTTATTAAATTGGTAATTGGGTTATTGTATGGGCAAGCGTTTTTGCCATCTGTTCAACCTATTATTTTGCTTTTACCTGGTTTGATCGCTTTTTCTGTAGCCACTGTTTTGGGCCAGTATTTTATGAGTATTGGATATCCATTAAAAATTACTATTAGTTGGTTTTTGGTTGCTGTTCTCAATATTATCTTAAATTTCATATATATTCCTCAATATGGAATGATAGCTGCTGCTTTATCTTCTACTGTTTCTTATATTTTGGCTCTTTGTTTCCATTACTATTTCTTTAATAAGGAAACTGGATTAGGTTTTTATGATATTTTTGTGCCAAGAAAAGCTGAAATTATGGATATTTTTAATAGAATAAGAGGTTTTTTGAGAAAAAATATCAAAAATGTTGTATAATATATAGTAAATAAATGAATACACTGTCTTA
>CAYWLA010000157.1:0-2901 GCA_964458955.1 uncultured Methanosarcinales archaeon | reverse complement strand
GCAAACCGATACGCCAAGATATTTTTTATAATTAAGAAAATACTATAGATAATACAGAAATATTTAGTTTTAGATGACCCTAAAAAGGAATTCAGATTCTGTGTTTTTTATTAAACTGAAATTAGGGGAATTAATCATTTCCTGTATTCTTTTATTCAATTGGTTTATATCTACATTGCTTTTCGCAATACAGCTTGCCCCTAAAACTACATAATCAAGGTTGTATCTTTTTAAAAAATTATAATTATCTTCAAGGGTTTTGTTTAAAGATGATCCATAATAAGGATTTCCTCCGTAATGGGCTAGTTCTTTATCATTCCATACTTCAGGATTCATATCATACCCATATAAAGCCCATGGATGAATGCAAAGAGTATATACTTTAGAATCTTTTGGCACTCTTCCACTGTCTCTTAGCCATATATACAATTCTTGTGATTCAGGGACCATTACCATATGCTCTGGCCATTGTGCTGTATTGTGCCAATATTTCTGGCTAAAAGAAGTTGGGATTACAAGTATTACAATCAGGATTAACAAGCTGATTTTTAGTAAGTTATTTTTTATTGGCTTCAATATAGTTATTACTGAAAATCCTATTATTAAAGAAGCAAATACAGCAAAAAATGTCCACATTCTAAATGGTATGAACATTATTGAAAAATAAGTTCCGAAAATTATAACCAAGGAAAAGATTGCCCATATAAATGTTGTACTAACCCAAAAATTCTCTTTTTTGAAGAGTTTTTTGTAGTTCAGGAGAATTATCAAAATGCCTATGCAAAATAAGGTCATTAACACCCATCCAACACCAATTGGATTATTTGTCATATTTCCCTTTTTTGCAATAAAGAAGTCTCCTAAATTATAATCCCTTGTTGCAGTTCCCTTTATGTCTATGATTTTATTAGAAGGGATAATAAGCAAGAGCATTATTATAATAAATAAAGCAAAAAATATTTTGTATTTGATATCTTTCCTTTTAAGAGGAAGAAATAATTTTCCCTTTTTAATATAACACAAAACAAGAAATGCTAATGCTAAGAAGATTATTATGTAAATCAATAAGGGCGGGATTTTGCCTACAAACAAAAATATCTGATTAATACCACCACTTCCTCTTTTTGCTATTGAATCACTATGTTTAAGATAAGAGGGTATATAAAACAGCAATGAAAGTAATACTCCAAAGAATCCTGCCTGCAGGATTTCCTTGTTTATTTTTTCCTCAACAAAAAGTTTATTTAAGTAATAAATTATTAAAAGTATAGCAAAAGTAACGCCTGTATAAGTATGGTTTACCAAAGCAGAAGCAAATATTATCGCAGTAAGGAATTTCCATTTTTTATTAGATTCAAGACTAGCCAGAGCATAAAGAAAAAGAGGAAATAATGCCATATTAAAGTTTAATGAAAATATAAAATGCCCAACCCAACAGGGGACAGCGAATAATGCAAATGTTGAAATCAATGCAATGTCTTGATTTTTAGTAAATCTTTTTGCAAAATAAAAGAAAAAGAATATAGAAAAGGATATTATTAAAGCATTGAAAAATTTCATGTTCCAATAAATACTATTATTTGTCTGGTGGAGTACTCCCATAAAAATCTGATATCCCTGGGTATAGGGCTCAGAATAATGGTCAAATTTATAGGGATGTGAATATGTTTTCTCTTCTGCTATGTACTTTGATGTTAAAGCATAACCATAAGGATCTCCATCCTCAAGCCAGGGATAAGCAAAAGAGCCATGAATATACATATAAGCTGTTATTGCAAACATTATCAAAACCAAGAAGGAGTATGTTTGGCTTTTGGTTAGTTTAGAAAAATTAAATTTTGGCAGTAATTCCCGTTTTCTGAAATAAAGTGCTGCTGAGAATGTTATTATTGAGAAAGCAAGAAATATTTTCCAGTCCAGAGGGATATGCAATACATTGAGAACAATCCCTAAAACAGGCACAATAGCAATACCTGTTCCCAGCCTGATAACTAGTTTCTCCAAGAAATCTGCTTTCCAGTCTTTTATGATCAGGTCTATTAAGAAACCTAAGCCAATTGCCAGAACAAAAAAGTATAATATGCTTAGTAACATTTTATATTATAAAAAAGAAAGCTATATAAATAGTTTATTATTATTTAGCAATATGAAGGCAGTTATCACAATCCCGGCATATAATGAAGAGAAAACCCTTGGTTTTGTTATTAAGGAGATAAATAATGTTATGGGCAAGACTAATTATAATTATCAAATTCTTGTTTTAGATGATGGAAGCAAAGATAAAACAGTTGATGTTGCCAGAAAGAATGGCGCTGTTGTTGTTTCCAATAAAAGAAATCTTGGGTTAGCTGAAACTTTCAAAAATGAGATGAAAGAATGCTTAAAATTAAAGGCAGACATTATTGTGCATACAGATGCAGATGGGCAATATCCTTCTTTTTATATTCCTGAAATGATTAAGAAAGTTGAGCAGGGTTATGATTTAGTTTTAGGAAGCAGGTTTGGAAAAGGAAGCTATGGAAATGATTCTCTTATGAAAAAATTAGGGAACAGGGCTTTTGCCAGAGTATTTTCTAAATTATTGAAAACTAAATTAACTGATACAACAACAGGTTTCAGGGCATTTACAAGCGAGGTTGCTCAACTGCCTTTGATAAACACCTTTACTTATACTCAGGAGCAGCTGATAAGGGCAGGGAAAGCAAAGATGAAAATAGCTGAAATTCCTATAAAGACAAACAAGACCAGGCCAAGCAAGTTATTCAAAAATCCTTTTGATTATGCAATAAAGGCCTGGATAAACATATTCAGGATTTACAGGGATTTTGAGCCCTTGAAGTTTTTTGGCAGGATTGGATTAATGTTTATTATAGCTGGTGTCTTGATTGGCCTGTTTATCTT
>CAYWLA010000156.1:0-2926 GCA_964458955.1 uncultured Methanosarcinales archaeon | reverse complement strand
CATCCTTAGTATAGCAAAGAAAAATAGTCTGTCAAGTATTTATCCCTAGCAGGGTCCGTTAAAGGACGTGTTTAGAACTATTGATTGGAAAAGAATAAAAGAAGAAATTGAACCTTTTAGAGTTATGATGGAACAAAAACTATTAACAATAAATGCTTATTGACGTGCATACCCCCACCTTGCTATTCACTATGTATTTTAAACAAAAACCCGAGAAATCAAATTATCAAATCAAATCAGTCCTTGATACAACGAACCGAGAACCCGTTCGCCCGAGGGTGCATGTACCAGGTCGCATTGCTACTGTCAAAGTATAAAAATGCAGCGATTGTACCATCCGTACCGCTTACCGTACTACTCCAATAGTTGCCCTCGCTGCCCACTTCGATGAGCGACGCGTCACCCCATGGCCGATTACCGGCCACTGTTAATTTTAATGGGCTATCAAAGGCACCATTGTAATTTTGGAAACTCCAGGATGCCTGTTCAGTATCCCATTCTGCATCAGTTGGTACACGCCAGCCTTCAGGACAAGGATTATTGATTCCTGCTTCTCCTTGCCATAAATTATCGTTTTGAGGATCCCTCCAATCACAAGGATTGTTCATGGGGCAAATAAAATTACTGTGTCCAGGATCATCAGTGCTAGAAAGTGTAGTAGTTGTTTCGCTATTGCGATCCTGATGACCATCATCTAACCTTCCCCATTGGAATAAATCACCATAGGCTTCAGAATCATTAAAAGCTGTGGCAACTCGGGAGGCGCCAAGATTGCGGTCCATCCAACATTCATTGGTAGTTGGATTTTTAACTGTTCCATAGGTAACAACACTACCTTTGTAAGTAAAGGTTACAGAATCTCCGCATTTAAAACTTCTATTAATTGAGTTTGAAGATTGATACACAATAATTACAGCTCCAATTACGAAAGCAATAATAATAGTTATTAATAAAGCAAATCTTTTTTTAAACATATTTATATAATTTTAATATAACTTTTATTATACCACAAGTTCTAACATTATTTGACCCAAATTAAAAAAGTTAAATAAAGGCTTTTTAAGTTGGCAGGGTGAGCGAGGAGATTTGAACTCCCAACCACTTCGGCCACAGCGAAGTGCTCTACCAAATTGAGCTACGCCCACCATCATTTCAATCCTATTATAAATCAAAAAAACTTTTATTTCAAGCAAAGATGTGTTAAAATAAAAATTAACTTTTCTTATATTTAATAAGGCAGATAATCTCCCTGTAGCTCAACTGGATAGAGCGATTCTCTTCTAAGGAATAGGTTGCAGGTTCGAGTCCTGCCAGGGAGACACAAAAGAATATATCGGGGGATAGTGTAATGGTAGCACGAGTCTTTTGGGAAGATTTAGTCCGGGTTCAAGTCCCGGTTCCCCGACCAAATTTTTAACCAATCAGCCAATTTTTCTTTCTATCTTTTCAGCTATTTTTTTTAAAAGCTCCCGCTTTTGTTCCTCTGAAGGATTTTCCCCTAGCTCTTTTAATATTCTAATCTTAGAATATTCCTGGAATGTTTGTTCTGAAAAATTTTTTAAAAAACTCCTGCGCGCCTCAGAGCGCCAACTAAAATCTTCTTCGACATCTAGGGTTTTCTTTATTAATCTTGATATTTCTATTTTTGCCTTACGCAAAGTTTGTTTGGCTTCTTCAGATTCTGCTTTTTCCTCATCAAGCTGCATTGTCTGATTAAAATACTCTGAAGATTTTTTATTTAGTTTCATGGTATATTTACCATCAGTGGGATTAGTGTAAGAAAAATTTTTTGCCATATCTTCTATCTTTTTCCAAAACCCTGTGTCATTAAGAAAAATCTCTAAGCTTTTATCCATTCGCACTCTTTTTGTTTGGATTTTATCAACTATAAATGTCGCCTGACATACTTTTTCATCTCCGTCGAAACCAATAAATCCAACCTGTTTATACAAATCATTAATCTTTATAGATCTTTTCTCTATTTTTCGTAAGACTACCGGATTTAAATTTATAGCTTCATTCCAATTTGTAGCACGTTCACCGTAAAAATACTTCGCTGTATCCTCCCATTCCCCACTAGTATCAATAATTCTGATTAAAACTGGGTCTGTGCCACCATAAGACAATGGAAGATCTTCTTTAATACCAGGCATTGTAAAACTAAAAGGCCTCTGAATATTTTCATCCTGTTCTAATGAGTTGTGGACTTCTTTTGTCGGCATAAGAGCCCTGTAAAATATCTTTGGCCTGTCTTTTGGATTATCAAAAATATCATCTCTGAATCCCAGTTTCTCTGATATCTCTCTTGTAGATTTAACTAATTCTTTATCTGTGATAATGTCTTCCTCTGTTTTTAGCTCCTTACCTAAAAGCTCAAAAATCCTTTCTTGTTTACTTGATGTGTATTCTTTATCTGTATCTAATTCTTCTTCCTTGCCATTCATATCTTTAATGACGCAAGATTCCTTCTCTTCTACTTTATCTTTATTAAATGTTAATTCTTCAAACATTATTTATTGTTTTTATTTTATTCTTTTTACAATATTCCCAATATAAATTGTTTTAATATTATAACAAAAAACAATCGTTTTTCAAAAGCTTGTTCCAATCTAAAGTTTTTGTTATGCTATTTAAAATAACCTTAAGTAATGGAGGTTTATCTAATGGGCTTATCGTATAGTGGCAATATACCGCATTCGCATTGCGGAGATGCGAGTTCGATTCTCGCTGAGTCCACAAATACATTGTTTCACACTTTGTTTCACACAATGTTTAGCGTGTCACAAAGTAGTTATCTGCAATCATGGTTTTGGCTTAATAGAGGCACAAGCTACTTATATTACTTGGTTTGCCCATGGTTAAGCCAAATTTCTGGGTGAAAACAAAGAAATGGCTTTGTTGATATTGTTTCACACTTTGTTTCACA
>CAYWLA010000155.1:0-2962 GCA_964458955.1 uncultured Methanosarcinales archaeon | reverse complement strand
CCAAGGTTGAGGCACGAGTTCGATTCTCGTATCCCGCTCAAATAATCTTTCCACCACCTAAACATTTATCTTTTTGATAAAATACCGCAAATTGACCAGGACAAGGTGCAAAAACTTTCTTTTTTAAAACTATTTTTAATTTTCTTTTTTCTGGAGTTAAACAGGCTTGTGATAATTTTTGTTGATAACGGGTTTTAACTTGCGCATTAATAGGTTTTATTATTTTTTTTCCTGAGATCAGGTGGTATGGAAAAACAAAAAGCTCTTTTTTATAAAGAGTTTTTTTATTTTTAGTAATAAAAAGATTATTTTTTTTCTTATCACAACCTGTTACAAAATATGGGCCGCCAGATAATTTTATGCCCTTTCGTTGTCCTAATGTAAAGAAATGCAGGCCTTGATGTTTTGACAGTACATTTCCTTTTAAATCTAAAATTAATCCTTGTTTTTCTCCAATTTTTTCTTTAAGAAATTGACAAAGTGATTGTCCAGCAATGAAACAAAAGTCCTGACTTTCTTTTTTATTTGTTAATAATTTAAAGCTTTCTTTCTGCGCAATTTTATAAATATCCTTTTTTGTATAATTACCTAAAGGAAAGATGATATGAGATAGAAATTTTTGTGGCAATAAACATAAATTATATGATTGGTCTTTATTGTTATCTTTGGCTTTTAGAAGCTCGTATCTTTTAGTTTTATCATTTAATTTAATCTGCGCATAGTGGCCAGTGGCAATATATTGAATCTTGTGTTTTTTTGCCCATTTAAGTAATTGTTTGAATTTAAAATTAGGATTGCAAATAACGCATGGGTTTGGAGTTTTTAGATTTTTGAATTCAGAAATGAAATAATCGACAACCTCTTTTTGGAATTCTTTTTTAGCATCTATTATATAATGAGGTACATTTAATTTTTTGCAAATACTTTTTGCAATTTTTAAAGATTGTTTAGAGCTATTGATATTTTTCCAAACAGGTAATTCCAATGAAACACCAATCGGATTCCATCCTTGTCTTTTTAATAATAATAAAGCCATGGAAGAGTCTATTCCCCCAGACATCCCAACAACAATTTTTTTAGCTTTATCAAAGCCCATTATTTATACCTTTTTTCAATTATTTTCTTTCCATTTTCTATTCTTTTATGCAATTCTTCTAATTCTTTAGGAACGATTTTATTATTTTTTATAAGATAATCATAGATAGCTTCTGATAGAGCATCAATAGCCAAAACAGAACAATGGGTTTTTACTGGAGGTAAAACACCTAAGGAATCAATCATTTGTTTTTGATTTATTTTAAGGGCTTGTTTTATTGTTTTTCCTTTTGCTAAATCAGTAATAATGCTACTGCTTGCTAAGGCTGCAACACATCCATAAGCTTCAAATTTTATATCTTTAATTATTTCTTCTCCTTTCTTGTTTTTATCAACTTTTATATATAGCTGCATTACATCTCCGCAAATTAAGTTTCCCACTTTACCAATACCATCTGGATTTTTTATTTTTCCAAAATTGCGTGGATTCTTAAAATATTGTAGAACTTTTTTATTGTACATATGGAGATATTTTTCTTAATCTTTTTATAGTTTTTGGAAGTATTTTAAGTAGGTAATTAATATTTTGTTCTTTGGTCCATCTTCCTATAGTCAATCTTAAAGAACCATGTGCTTGTTCTGGTCGTAATCCACATGCCAAAAGAATATGGCTTGGCTCTAGTTTTTCAGATGAACAGGCAGAACCAGTAGAGGTTGCAATTCCGTAGGAGTTTAAATCCATTACAATTGATTCACCTTCAACATAAGAAAACCAAAAATTAGCATTATTAGGTAATCGTTTTATTGGATGACCATTGAGGTGAGAATCTGGTATTTTTTTCAAGATTTCATGAATTAATTTATCTCTTAATTTAATTTGTCTTTTCATCTCTTTTTTCATTTCTTTTTCACAGATTTCTACAGCTTTTCCAAATCCTACAATTGCGGGAACATTAACTGTTGATGATCTTAGTCCAAATTCATGTTCGCCGCCATGAATTAATGGTTCAATTTTTGTCCCAGATTTAACATATAATAAAGCTGCACCTTTTGGACCGTAGATTTTATGTGAGGAAGCGGTTAATAAATCAACCTTCATTTTTTGTACATCAAGAGGTATTTTTCCAAAACTTTGGGATGCATCTGTATGAAAATATACTCCTTTTTTTTGACAGATTTTTCCTATTTGTTCAATTGGTTCAATTGTTCCTATTTCATTACTTCCATGAATTATGGATACTAGTATTGTATCTTTTCTTATTGCTTTTTCTACATTTTTTGGATTGATAACTCCATATTTATCAACTTTTATTTTTGTAATCTTAAAACCACGTTTTTCTAACCATTTAGCACTATTTAAAACACAATCATGTTCTATAGAAGAAATAATAATATGTTTTCCTTTGTTTTGGTTAGCAAAAGCTATTCCTTTGAGAGCAAGATTATTGCTTTCTGTTGCTGAACTGGTAAAGATTATTTCGTTTTGATTTTTTGCATTAAGTGTTTTTGCGATTGTTAGACGGGTTTTTTCAAGAGCTTTTTTTGTTTCCTCACCAAAATTATGTAATGAAACAGAATTTCCAAATTTTTCTGTAAAATAAGGGATCATTGCTTTTAATACGCGATGATCAACTGGAGTAGTGGCAGCATAATCTAAATATGTGTTTGTAATTTTCATATAATTTTCATAATTCAGTGAATTTTAGCACAAATAAAGTAGGTTTACAATTCTTATAATTTTTGGTATTTTATACATAAAGCCGGGGTAACTCAGTGGTAGAGTAGCTGTTTCGTAAACAGCAAGTCGCGAGTTCGAGTCTCGCCCCCGGCTCCATAATTTAGGAGCATAGGTTGTCAATTCAAGTCAGACTACAGGCTCCGTTGACTTTATTTTGATTTATTCTATAATTATCTACTAAGGCAATAG
>CAYWLA010000154.1:0-2979 GCA_964458955.1 uncultured Methanosarcinales archaeon | reverse complement strand
CTCCATTAGATGGTTCAAAGATATTATTTTATTTTTTCCAGTCTCGTGAATTAGAGATTTTTCTTCATCGGTATGGCATTATTTTTTTATTTCTTTTTATTATGCTTGGAGGAGGTATTATTCTGCCGATCATAAAATCATTTTTCTTGATTTTAACTGGGATCCCGTTGTAATAAATAATTAGATAGATTCAAACTATGAAAAAAACATTCTTCAATATATTTTTATTAATTTTAGGACTAATAGGAATATTGATATTAATTTATTTTTCTTTGTCTAAAATATATCAGCCCGTTAAAACTTCTGATATTTCATCAGAGGTTGATATTATTGATATTGATATAGCTGATTATGATGTT
Source organism: uncultured Methanosarcinales archaeon (assembly GCA_964458955.1). Classification (GTDB taxonomy): domain Archaea; phylum Nanobdellota; class Nanobdellia; order Woesearchaeales; family CG1-02-33-12; genus CG1-02-33-12. Next base: position 2,620 of record CAYWLA010000154.1, on the reverse strand, counting down.
GATTTAGGTCAAGATTGCTCTAAAAACCCATTATTTGAAGATTATCCTGTTCAATCGTTGAAAACCCAAGAACCTTTTGTTAGAGAAATATTAATAGAAGAAGTAGATAGAGCAGTCCGTTCTTTAGGAAAGGGGTTTATATTGAATCAAGATAAAATAAATTCATCATTTGAACAATTAGTATTATTGAAAAAGGAAGAAATTCTCGAATCTATTAATAAAGAAATAAAAGATGGTCCTAATTTTGCCAATAAATATAGGGTGAGTGTGTTTTCTGGCATGTTCCAAGACGAATACACACCATTTTCTTTATTTTTTATAGTTAATTTAACATCAGGTCACATTATTCATAGTTTTAGTGGCGATATGTACGATAAGATTTTTGATGTTAAAATAGATAGCAATTTGTTTGTATTAAAGCATGATATACCAGGTGATATCATAATTTCTCGTTATTTTTATTTAAAAGATGGGAAAATGAATTATCTATGTGATCAAGATGTTTATGATGAATTTTTGTCAGGAGTTATGGAAATTCCTAATGAAAAGTATTTAGCAAAGGTTGATTACGGATTTAATATGTGGGAATCGATGTCTTTAACAACTGATAATTATCTTGTTTCTAATATCATTATTAATGAAGGTAGGCTTTTTAAAAATAATTCGCAATTTTTAGGAAAGATTTTATCCCTATTTTCATACACAGGTTTTCCTACCAATAATTTTTGGTATTCGGCAGACGATTGGGGAAGTATAATTTATGGTGGATTAGGTGCTATATACGACGTTGAAATTAATGGCAACTTATATGCTATTAAAAGCGGCGATATTTTTGCGTTTAATCCAAATAAATCTCAGATAGCTATATTGAGTTACGATGAAGATATTAATAAATTTTATGTAACATTGAACGATAAAAGGGCTAAATCATATGATTTTGTTCAATCAATTCACTTTTTTGACAATAATTTGTTTTATATTGCTAAAGAAAATGGTAAATATTTTACTGTTGTTAATGATATTGAAGGAGCAAAATATGATTTAATAAAAACCGGTTCTTTTATTTATACTGACAATCATTTTAGTTTTATTGCTTTTAATAATAAAAAAACTATTATTATAATAGATGGCAAAGAAACTAAAATATTTAATAAACCTCTTTATGAAAGTAAATCATATCTTTATTTTGTTGAAAATCAAAAAGGAAAATTATTTGTTCATACATTTGCCACACTTGATACTCTTTATAATATTTCCAAAGCTTTTCTAATTATTAATGGGAAGAGTGGTAAATTATATGATAGTGAAGTATATCCACAGCATTACGAGATGATTTGGCCAATTATAGTTAGTCCTAAAGGTGATAAAATAGCATATTTTGCTAAGTCCGATGGTGTAAGTAAAATAATAATAAATAACAAGGAAGTTAAAGAATTTGGACTAACAGAAGATAATAATTTTTTGACGGAGATAGATTTCCAGAAGTTCAAATGGAGTCCAGACAATAAATTTTCATACATAGAAGAAAAGTGTGGTTTAAATGGTTGCGGCGGAGAAAATCCTACATATTATAGCCATCTTTTTATTAATAACCAACTTTTTTCTTCTAAAAACATTTTCAATTATTGGTGGAGTCCAAATGGAAAACTGGCCTTTTTAGAAGGCGACAGTGATGCTTGGTATAAGCCAAAAAATCTATTTTTTAATAATGAATTAATAAAAGCTGTCCTGTATTTTAATAGTGAATATTGTACAAAATCCAGAGAACCTCTTTTTACCATAGATGAAGATATGCTTTATTGTTACGAGGAAAAAGAACGTTCTGGTGCGAAATATTTAGTTTTAAATGATAAAGATCTATTTACTGATAAAAATTTATTTGTATTTGAAATTGGCAATTGTTTTTTGAGTGTTGATCAAAGATACTGGGGTTGTGTTGGTCAAGAAAAATTAACTTATGTTCCAGTAGACCCAATATATAAAGGAACTATTTTTATAGGATACAAAGAAAAAATAATATATGAATATCAAATAGATGGTAATAGCCAATGCACAAATAATATAAAAATAAATTGCGTTGAAGAAATTAATGATTTGACAATAGGTCCTGATGCGAAGTTAATTATTTGGACTCAGGATGCCAAAGGTGAAAATGGAGAAACGAATAGAAATATTTTTGTTAATGGAAATGAACTTGTCAGTTACAAAGAAGTAGAACGTTCAGTTTCACTAATTGCCTTTTTATTTAATGAACAAAAGTTTATTTTTAGTCAAAGCGGTAAAAATTTCGCTTATTTACTAATTGAAAAAGATAAAATAGAAGAAGCTTCTGATCAATCAAATCAATCAAGTTTCAAAACCTTTGTAGTTACTAATGGGAAAAAGGGCCAAGCATTAGATGCACTTTTGAGTATTCCTCAATTTAGTAAAGATGGCGAACTAATTGGTTATTTAGCACTTATAGAAGATCAGATATGGTGGATAGTAGATAAAGTGTCGTGGTAAATGATAGTGAGTAAAGTAAATTATTGATTGGTCATTTGGTATTTGCAACCAGTCATTTTGTTGACATAAAATGCCTTATTTGCTAAACTATTCTCTGTTATGCCTACTTTACATC
>CAYWLA010000153.1:0-3002 GCA_964458955.1 uncultured Methanosarcinales archaeon | reverse complement strand
TAATAATAATAAGCAAGGCAGCTGTGCCTAGCTATAATCCTGAGGAAGAAGAGGAAGCATAGTTTTTTTCTATATTTTTACTTTTTTATAAACCTACTTGTTGATATATTCTAATAATTTTTTATGATCTCGTGGGTGAATATGTAATTGTAATATATCACCTGCTTCTAAAATATGGTTCTCATCTGCCATTATTATTCTTTCACCTTCCCTGTTTTTCTCTCTACATACACCAACAATAGTATAATCTTTATAAAGTTTAAGAGGTATGGTGGATATATTTTTACCATCTAACTTAGAGCCAGGTTCAATCTCAATAGGCATTAGTTCTGTTTCCCCTGTTGAGGTTATGCGCTCTGTTAGTTTTGGGTCACCGGCCATATACCTGAGCAGAATTTTTGCTGCAGCTCTTTCAGGATTTGCTGTTAATATTCCTTCTTTAGTAAATGCTTCCTCAGATTCTTCATCCTGGACAATTGATAAAATCTTATCTACTTTTTTATAATGGTTTTTGACATATAAGCATGATATAAGATTGTCACCATCATTCTTGCTTGCTGCAATAAATACATCAAACTCAGTTGTACTATTCTTATTAAGAACATCCTTTTTTATTTCACCTTCTAACAATAATATTCCATCTAAACTATTTGAAGTATCCTTACATAGCTTCTCATCTTTATCAACAAGAACAACATAATCTTTTCTATTTGCTAATTTTTTTGCAATAACCAGACCATATGGTTTTATTCCTTCTATAACAATTGTTCTAGAGTTTGCCATTTTTCTTAATTTTTTAGATTATTTTAAGTTTAACAAATAAAATTTATCTACCCTGTATTTTATCTTTCTCTTCTAAATATCCTATTGCAGTGCCATTCATTTCTTCACCTAAACCCCTAGAAGCCTCTAACAGCTTAGCTGGGTTATTCCAATATCTGACAGCTTCAACTATTGCCTTGGCCATTGGTTTTGGATCCTTTAACTTAAATATTGCACTTCCAACAAAGATACCATCTGCTCCAAGCTTCATCATATAAGCTGCATCTGCAGGTGTTGCTATTCCTCCTGCTGCAAAATTTAATACTGGAAGCTTTTTTGATTCTGCAACATTATACACAAGTTCATATGGAACTCTGTATTCTTGGGCTTTTTTTCTTAGCTCATCTTCCATATTTTTCATGCCTTTTTTACTAAGAAACTTGCCATATTCAAATAACCCAACAAGGTAGGCTAGCTCTTCTCTTATTAATCTCATATGTTCTATTGCCTGATTTATATCACCTGTTCCTGCCTCTCCCTTTGTTCTTATCATTTTGGCTCCTTCATAAATCCTTCTCAATGCCTCTCCAAGGTCACGGGCTCCGCAGACAAACGGTGCATTAAACTCCCTTTTGTTTATATGATATTTTTTATCTGCAGGAGTCAATACCTCGCTTTCATCTATAAAATCAATTTCAAGAGCTTCAAGCATCTTTGCTTCTCCATAATGGCCAATCCTTGCCTTTGCCATTACTGGTATTTCTATTTCATCATCATTCATTATATCTTCAATCTTATTTACTGGAGCTGTTCTTGCTACTCCCTTCTCTTTTCTAATATCAGATGGAACCATGTATAATGCCATTACTGCAACAGCACCTGCTTCTTGGGCTATTAGTGCTTGCCTCAACTCAGTTACATCCATAATAACTCCTCCTTTAAGGCCTTCTAGAAGTTTTTCTATATTTTCTTTTTGATATTTTTCTGACATTATAACTCACCCCAAAAGAAGCATGTCTTTGAAGTTTATTAATTTATTTGTTTTAGTTTTTTATTCTGGTTTTTGAAGCATATAACTGCTTACATAATCAATAAAACCATTGTCAAAGGATTCATTGTGCATGAAGCTATTTTTTACTCCAAGAAGATGAATTGCCCATGAGATTAGGTTTGTTTTTTCAGCCTGGTTTAATCTCCTGCAGCTTTTTTCTCCTGCATTATTATTTTTTATTTTTTCATAATAATATAAAACATTATTATCAAGCTTGTTTATGATTTTTACCATGCTTTTTGTTGGGGCCATGAAGGGATTTGCAAGGATATGCTCAAGTTCATATTCTTTTCTTGCTGTTTTTCCTTTCTCTTTTTTAAACCCTGTTCTCGTAATCCCCCTGATGAGATAGGCAGCTATTTTCTCAGACGAGAAAATTACTTCTTTTATGAGGTATTTATGAGCCAATGGCCTATAAGGCTCTCCAGGGGATGTGCTTCCTGCATACAGGTTTACCCATTCTGCGCAGTATTCATTGTTTGTTCTTATGATAGGCAATGAATTTAAATCAACCTCCCGCATTATATATGGATTAGACTTTGATGAAACCTTGACAATCGCTTTTGTATTATAGTCCTTTATCTTTATCTTATTGTCATGCTTTTTCATTGCTGAAAAAAGCTTCCATCCAAGGAACAAGTCATAAAATAATATAATTCTCTTCCTATCATCTGTTCTGCCAGTCCAGCTGATGCCTCTTCTTGAGAAATCCTTATGGCTCTTATTGTAGAATTTTTCGCACATTTCAAGAATTTTCTGCTGGGGCATTATATGATTTTTAAGGCATTCCTCTTTTGTTAGTGTGGGTATGTTAATGGTTTTGTATTTCTTTTTGAATGAGTTGGGTGAAATCTCATTCCCATACATCTCAGGCAGAATCATCTGCTCTTTTGGAATATAGATAAATTCATCATTCCTTATTTCAATAATAGTGCTTAGAAGTTCTTCAATACCCCTGAAGCTTTTTTTTATTTCTATCTTTCTCTTTATCTGGCTTTCTGAAAGGCCTTTGAAGTACAGTTTCCATATTTTTTCTAATCTTAACATAATAACTACTCAAAAGTAGAACTAGTTAATAAACCTTTTCCAAAAATCTTTTAAACCCATCTCGGCTGCTGCCTTGCAGAAAATACAAATTTCTTTTTATAGCAATATTTATATATTCCTTATTTTAATGTATATTGACTAA
>CAYWLA010000152.1:0-3045 GCA_964458955.1 uncultured Methanosarcinales archaeon | reverse complement strand
GTTCCTCGTTTGACTCTAATGATTGCCATTAATAAGTACCACCATCAATAATTGATGAAGGTTGTAATACTTTACTCAGATCAATACCTAGTTTGTATGTTATTTTTGTTGGCGTATATCCTGTATCAACATATGGGTAATAGATAAGTCCGTCAATAATAACTGAGTTTGCATAAGCCGTTTCTGTAGAAGCTAGTGCGATTCCAGTTGTATCAGAAATCTCAGCAATTTTCACATTGTCAAGAATTGTTCTTTGTTCTGTAGTTAAATGTAGATTAGATGCAACATGGGTATTATAAGTTGATGATGCAACTCCACCTAAACCTGCAAGTGAAATCGTTACAGCACCAGTAGATCCGTTGACACTTGTTACTGCATCTGTTGGTGTTAAGAGTTCTTGCCAGTTTGCGAGGGTTGAGTAAGGTGCTGCCTTTAGAATAAAGGTTTTATTTAAATCCGTTCTAACCGCAACGTCACCTTCTTGTGCGTTGGATAATGCAAGCATAGCAGTTTGACTTGCAACAACATAAGTGTTCGTCATTGCAATCTTAGGAACGACACTGTCTGCTAGTTTCCCACTTGCATCTAATATTGGAACATTTCCACTTCCTGTTCCTGTGTTTTTGGTTGAAGCAGTTCCAAGATTTAGTGCAGTGATCTTTGTATCAATTTGAGTATCAACTTTTGCAACTCCAGGAATCTTAAGGTAATCCGCTTCCGCGAGTGGTACAGATACACTTGCGACTTTATCAGTTTTTGCAATATATAAATGCTCACCAGTAAAATCAACTTGTGGTTCTCCAGCTTTTATAGTTCCAACCGTTCCAACGAGTGGTCCCGTTCCAGCTGTAGTTCTTCTTTTAATTTGAATTGTTGCCATTTCATTTCCTCCTATTTTTTCATAAACACACTGGTAATATTGTGTGTGGTATTTCCAGTTGTTAATGTGACAATTCCATTCTCATAAACAACACTTAATGAATAGTCTCCTGATGCATATCTGTATGAAACTGATGTATTAGATCCAACGAATAAGAACATCTGCTCTCCAGGAAATGTCACGACTGCATGATTGTTAATTGTTACATATAGAATTGATTGCCTTAATTCATCTGAACTTGTTCCTGAAAACCGATAAGTTCCTGGTGATACAAGTGTCAAAGATTTTCTAACCGGTAAATAATGATTGAATATCTCATTGTCTAATGCATCTACTCGTCCTTTATCGTTACTGATCAGCTTTCTTGAATAACTTGTCAGCGTAACTGAGGTTGTCGTCTTGGTGTATGCACATAAAACAAGTTCATAAAGCCCATCGGTAACTAATAGATTTGTAGTTGTTAAAGATGGATAACTACCTACTTGCTCTTTCAAATACAAACTTACACTATTACCTGAAGTATTTACACCAAGTACAACATATCCATATTTGCTTGAATCTGGTGTCACACCTATTGTTGTTTGATTTTCAATATAGATGATTCGACCGTATACTGAAACGTACCCATCACTAAATGTAATGGTGTTATTGGCTAATGTAAAACCACACTCGCTTTTAAGTCCTTTTAATATGCCTACATCACTTGAAAAAAGAAAATGGTATAAATCAGAATCAATCTTTGATGTTACATTTCCACCTTCAAATGTTATTTTTTGTAATCCCATCAGAACTCACCTCCATCGATGTCTGTATTGGTAATTGTTATATTGCTTGTTGAACCACTACTTGTATTTTTACTGAGTAGTTGTATCTTTTCTGTTAATTTCACTCGATATTCTCCTAATGTAATCACTGCATAATTCATTGAATCTTTGAATGTTATGCCTGTAATCACTGATTCATAGGTTTTTCCTTTGTGGATGAATGACACATAATCACCGAGATAAATGTTGCTAAAAGGAATGAACACCTTGTTTTTCATGTCAATCATAAAAGTAATATTATGATCTAGTTTGGATGTTACCATTTCACTTCTTGCTTTGGTTTCAAGTGTCTCATAATCATTATCCGTATAGATATAACTTTTGGCCATAACACTCGTATACCGATATTCAGATGTACTATCTTCGGTAATTTCACCAGTTGTAAGCAGATAATATATTTTAATATTGTGATAAATCTGATTATCACTTCTAGGATAAAAGACAACTTTATTAACAAGTTGACTTGTTGAATCATTGGTCTCCACATTTAAGATAGATGAGAAATCACTCTTAATCACCATACCTTGATTGACATTCACAATACGAAAGATAATACCTGTAATTCGTCCTCTAAGATAAGTAACATCAGTATCAAAACTAATGCCATAACCTTTTGAAACGAGTTCAAATATCTTTGACATATTGATGATATTATCCGATTCAAAGCTAAGACTTCCAGATACGCTCGTTTCTTTGCTAATGGTTAAGTATGATAAATTTTGTTTTTCATCTGAGTTATTTTTAAAGTAACTTGTGATGATTTGATCTAAATAATCTGCTAAATCCCCACTAAAAGTTATTGCTGGTATATCCAAATTAAAAATCTCCCTAAAATCGAGAGATTTGATGTTTGTCGTAAAATCATCCAAGAGTTCTATACTCTCAAGAATACCGATGTACGAATAGATATCACTTTTCAAAACTACGATATCACCAATAGTACAATTGATATTTGTCTTGTTTACCTTGAACGTCGAACGCTTGATAAGGACCATATCCAAAGCAAGTTCATATTGATTGCTAACATAGGCATTATCTTTATACTGCAGTGTACTTCGATCTAGAAATAGTAGTTTCATATTTATATTCCTAAATAGCCTTCAAGTACAGTTACTCTACAAATTGATTCTGTAGCGACACCTGGTTTAAACTCAATTTCATAATCCCCATGATCCAAAAAAATAAAGTTATCTTCTTCAAAGTCCTGGAATCCATATATGTCAGAAACCACTCCAGATTCATCCATTAACATTTCTTGTTTGCTTGGAATCGAATTTATCGTGATTGTTATATCTTCTGCAGTTAAATATAAACGTAATGTCGATACCACTTCTCCATTTT
>CAYWLA010000151.1:0-3045 GCA_964458955.1 uncultured Methanosarcinales archaeon | reverse complement strand
CAATACAAAATAGCTGGAGTACAAGGCAGTTAGAAAAACAAATAAAAAACAAACTCTATGAAGATGCTAAGAAAAGAGGAGAAGTGGTGTTAAGAAAGCCATTGCAATTAGCATTAAAACCTGAAGAAGTCTTCAAAAATACTTACAACTTCGAATTTCTAGATTTAAAAACAAAATACAGAGAAGAAGATCTAAAAAATGAATTAATAAACAAACTAGGAAAATTTCTGCAGGAGCTTGGCTCAGACTTCTTTATTGGCAGAAGAGAAGCCCCTGTTTTAATTGGAGGAAACTATGATAAAGTTGACCTTGAATTATTTCATTCAGGGTTATTATGCTATATTTTAGTAGAAATAAAAACAGAGAAGTTTAAGCATTCTCATGTCAGCCAGATGTACTCTTACTTAAACTGGTATAAAGAGAATAAAGGGCATCCAAACCAAAATAGCCCGATTGGGCTGATAATATGCAAAACAAAAGATGAAGAAACTATCCATTATGCTTTAGGAGATCTAAAGAAAGAAATCTTTGTAGCAGAATATAAAACAAAGCTTCCAAGCGAACAGGAAATAAAATCTAAATTAAGAAATGATTAGTGTTGAATTCATACTAACAAAACCAACAAAGCCTAACGTGCTAAAACTGCAATTCAAAAACAAGATGGAATAATAAAAAAACAAATCAAATCAATAAAACCTGAAGGCTACAATAGTGGTGACAGTGTCCGCACAATTGAGCTGGTCCAATTTTGACAACAATGTTGTCAGAATTAAGCTGGTCCATTAAAAAGAATAAAGGGGAAAATACAAGATGAGTAAAAAAAGTATAGTTAAAAAGGAAAAATTAGAAGGCTATGAACAGCTACTTAATGATATAAAATCCATTCTACAAACAGGTTTGTCCAAGGCGTACAAAGCAGTTGATAATATCAAAGTACAGACTTATTGGCAAATTGGAGAAAGAATAGTAAGAGAAGAGTTGCAACACAAGGAAAGAGCAGATTATGGTAAAAAGATAATTATTTTATTAGCTCCAGAGACAGGTATGGATGAACAAACACTGCGTCACATGATCAAGTTTTATAAAACATACCCAATTTTCTCCGCAGTGCGGAGAGAATTAAGCTGGACGCATTATAAAACATTGGTATATGCTAGAAATCGAGAAGAAATGCTTTTTTACGAAACTCAATCTATAATCAATAGCTGGAGTACAAGAGAGCTAGAAAAGAGAATAAGAAATAAAGAATACGGAAAAGCAAGGAAAAAAGGTGAAATAGTAATTAGGGTACCAAAACAATTACCCTCCCCTGAAGAAGTTTTCAAAGACAGTTATGACTTTAAATTCTTGGATTTGAAAAAAGATTATAAAGAAGAAGATTTGAAAGATGAGTTAATAAACAAACTGGGAAAATTTCTGCAGGAGCTTGGCTCAGACTTCTTTATTGGCAGAAGAGAAGCCCCTGTTTTAATTGGAGGAAACTATGATAAAGTTGACCTTGAATTATTTCATTCAGGGTTATTATGCTATATTTTAGTAGAAATAAAAACAGAGAAGTTTAAGCATTCTCATGTCAGCCAGATGTACTCTTACTTAAACTGGTATAAAGAGAATAAAGGGCATCCAAACCAAAATAGCCCGATTGGGCTGATAATATGCAAAACAAAAGATGAAGAAACTATCCATTATGCTTTAGGAGATCTAAAGAAAGAAATCTTTGTAGCAGAATATAAAACAAAGCTTCCAAGCGAGCAGGAAATAAAATCTAAATTAAGGTTGACTGCGACGAAGAGATAGTTAAGACATTGAAGAAATTGTGTGAAGAAAACAACATAAAACTTAGGACTATTATTGGCCTAGGTGCAACAAACAATGCAAAGGTTGGCTTGTATAACACAGAGGAAAAAAGTATTGCTCAAAAGAGCTTATTGGCGACCATGAAATTGCCCACTTGTATGGAAACATTTCAACAATGAAAGGTGAAACATACTTGCACATACATGCAAACCTCTGCAACCAGGAACACAAGTCTTTTGGGGGCCACTTAAACTCAACAGTTGTAAGCGCAACCTTTGAGGCAGTGATAAAAGTTATTGACGGCAAGGTTGACAGGGCTTTTAATGAAGAAATCGGCTTAAATTTATATAAATTCAAATAAAACTTTCATAAAGAAAATATTAAGTCCTAATTAAGCTTTTTTATTTCTGGTTTTATACCTAGTTTTTCTGCTCCTTCTTCTATTTTGCCGTGGTAACCGCAGGCATAAAAAACAGCCTCCATGACATTAGTTCCAAAGCTTCTTCCTTCTATCCTTGGAGTGGTTGTTATAAGGTAAGAGACACCTCTGCTCTCAAAAAGCTTAAAATCTTCTTCAGTTGTTGTGTTTGTTATTATTATTTTTCCCTCAAGGCTTTCAGGAAGATTGTCTTTTATATAAAGACAGTCTCCTGCAATAATCTCTGCATTTTCTAGCTGCTTGATTTTTTTTATTGTTGTCTTTTCCTGCTTTTTACCAGTAGGGTATAACTCTTTGAAGGGTATGCCTTTCCAAAGTCTAATGCCAAAAAAACTAATTCCATTTAAAATAGGTGGTATAATGATAGGAGCTACAAAGTTTATATATTTCAATGAAGGAAGGTAGATAGGCAAGTGAAGTGCAGAAGCAAAGTCTCCATACCACATCTTAACACCTGCTTTTTCAAGTGATAAGGCCATTGAATAGCGGTCAACTGCACTCGGCATGTAACCCTTTTTTCCTTTGAGAACTATATCACTATTATCCTCAATAAAATCAGCAATTTTTTCCTCTAAAACTTCTTTAACACCCTCGCCGTCAAATATTTTGGTTTTAATGCCTTTCCCAACATCTTTAAACTCTGGCAAGGGGTATACTCTTCCATTAACATAAAGTGCATGATTTGTACCGCCTATACCAAAGGCATCAACTTCATTATCAAGTTCTTTATATTTCAGCTTCATTAAACTAATACTTCCATCTGTCCCTATTCTTTCAACAAGAATCTTTTCCCCTCCTAGCTCTATTTC
>CAYWLA010000150.1:0-3065 GCA_964458955.1 uncultured Methanosarcinales archaeon | reverse complement strand
CCCACCGAAACTAGTCGGGTTTTGTGATTTACTAGGAACCTTTTTTTATTTTATGGGTATTATAATGTGTGGGGATATTTATATTTTTCTATTGTTTGAGATATAAATTATACAATTCCAAAAGTTATCAAAATTCCTAAAACTAGCATGATTAGACCAGCAACCAGATGCAATACTCTTAAGTTCTTGTCTTTCCATTTAGTTGTATTTTCTACATTTGCAAAGCCAGAATAAATCAATAGAGTTATTACTATCAATGGCAAGACAAATACAAAATTATACAATAAGAGTATTGGAATTGAAGCTAACATAGTCATCTTATTAGCTAGTAAGCCTAGAATAACAAAATAAGGCCCGCCAGTACAAGGAAGTTCAAACAAGCATACAACAAAACCTATTAAAAAAGCGCCTAGTGGAGAAGTAACTTTTCCCAACATATCTTTTAGTTTTGGTCTCCATTTTCTGGGAATTTCCATAACAAAACCCCCGCCACCATACCAAAAGAAATCTTTGAGATTAGCCAAGCCAATGATTATTGCTAAGACCCCAATTATCTTGTAAAACCAATAAGACAAACCCGAAATTTGAATTGCTGAAAACAAGCCCAATCCAAATAAGAAATAAGCAATGTAAATTGATAATGTAAATGCAATTCCTGCTTTAATAGCTCTTTTTTTATTTCCTGTTGCTAATAAAGAGCCAATTAAAATTAATAATACTGCAATAGCACAGGGATTGATTGAATCAACTAATGCTGCACCAATAACTGTCAATAAAGGTAAAGAACCTGATTTTTCAATAGAAGAAGTTGAACTGGTAGTTCCGTTTGCACCCACTATGCAAGAAGTCAGACTGGGGCAATCAGCATTCAAATTTTCAGCAAGAGATGAATCCAAATTCTCTGAAATTGCCTTATCCCCTATAATATAATGACTTCCAATAAAAATCACTGGAATTCCTCTATCTTTTTCTGTTATGTTGTAATTATCAAACAATTGATTAAGCAAAACTAGGTTAGAACGGTTATTATAAATTTCAAATTTGTAAATTTCAACTTGAAAATTAGATCTGGATGTTAATCCATCAATCATCGGCTCTATTTTAGCACAATGCTGGCATCCATCCCCATAAAAGAAATAAACACAGGTTTTTTCTTGAGCATTAACTAAATTTAAACTAATTAAAACTAAGAATAAAATTAAAAATAAATTAATTACGCCCTTTTTCATCTTTTAAATTTAAAATTTCCCCCCTCAATTTTTATTGCTTTTCCATGCACAATAGCATCAGCAATTTTTTTTCTGGCAGATACAACTAATCTTTGAAATGTTGACCTAGAAATTTTCATTTTTTTTGCAGCTTCTTCTTGCTCTAATCCTTCCAAGTCTTTTAACCGAACTGCCTCAAATTCATCCATGCCCATAACAGATTCTTCTAGATCAACCATTCGGATTCCTGCTGGTTTGAAATACGTTACATTTGGATTACATCTGACTCTTCTGCATAATCTTGGTCTTACCATCTTAATCGTGCTCTTCGAATTTTTTATCTTGTACTTTGTCGTTTTTTCTTATCCACTCTAAAAGCATGGCAGTGTGTTCTTTTTCTTCATCTCTGTTATGCTCAAGAATCTTTTTCAGTTCTTTGTCTTTTGCTTCTTCAATCCTTGCCTCATACCAGTTAATTGCTTCAAGTTCTTCAATTAAACTTTGCCTTGCTTTTTTTAAGTCAGTATTTTCCACATCTTTTGTATACATTTTAAATTCTCCATGAGCATATGTTCATAATACTTTATAAATTTTACTTTATGAAGAAAGATTAAACCCCGAATATTCCTGCAAGCAAAAATACAAAAATTGCTCCAAGGATTATCCCCATTGCTACAAAATGATGATGCCCGTGTTCTCTCGCGCATGGAATAATTTCATCCAAAGTTATAAACACCATAACTCCTGCCGCAAAAGCTAAAGCAAAAGGCATTAAATGCGTATTAGAAACTAAAAAGATTGCAGCAATTAAAGCGCCAACTGCTTCAACTAATCCTGAAAATAATGCTACTTTAAAAGATTTCCATTTGCATAACCCGCTTTTGCATAAGGGTAATGCAGAGGCCATGCCTTCGGGAATATTGTGCAAGGCGATTGCAATTGCAACAAATATCCCAAATTTAGGCTCATACATATAACTTGCTCCAACAGCTAAACCTTCAGGGATATTATGTATTGCTATGCCGATAGAAGTTAAAACCCCTGTTTTAAATAATTTAGAATCAGAAATATTATTCTCTTTTTCTTTAAAGTGAACATGGGGGACAAGAGAATCAATTAAAAACATGAAAATTGCCCCAACTGCAAAGAATATAGCAGTTGTTAAATAATTGCTTAATTTTAAAGATTCACTAACTAGTTCTACAAAAGAGAGTGTAATCATTACTCCTCCCGTAAAACCCATTAAAAAACCAAATATCCTTTTCCCGGGCTTTTTTATTAAAACTACTAAACCCCCCAATCCAGTTGCTAATCCTGCAAGCAGACTAATTAAAAATACAGTAAGTATAATATTCATATATTCTTGAAATTTAACCAATATATAAATTTATAACTCTAGAGCCTTTTTAAAAAAAGAAAGCAAGAATTACTTAATTTCTTTTAGTCTTTTTTCTATTTCTTGCTTTTCCAATTCAATTTCTTTAAGTTCTGCTTCAAGGATTTTCTTTTCTTCTTTTTCTGTAAAACCTGCGATAAACTTAGGTCTGCAGAAAGCAGATCTTCCCCAACCTCGTCCAAATCCCCTTCGCATTCCATTTCCGCAAGGTCCTAAACCTCTTCCAGTCAAAGATCCTTGTCCTATTGGTCCTGTTCCATTTTGTGCTGGCATTTTTAACCTCCATCAAATTTACTTATTCTAATTAAAGAAACTGTTTTAGCAGTTCCCTTTTTTTCCACCTTTCTTTTTTCCTACTCCTTTTCCACCAGCTCTTCCTTTACCTTGTCCTCTTCCATCTCTTGGTCCTGCTGAGCCGCTTCTTGGTCCTGTTCCGTCTTTATTTGGCATTTTTAACCTCC
>CAYWLA010000149.1:0-3126 GCA_964458955.1 uncultured Methanosarcinales archaeon | reverse complement strand
GAAGAAGACAGTTTGGCTTTGAAGACCAGGGGTGGGTTGCATGGTTTGTAATTGCTTCTTTATTAAACAAACCAATAAATATATTTGGCAATGGAAAACAAGTTAGAGATATGCTCTTTGCAGATGATGTTGTAAAAGCATATGATTTGTTTATTAAAAGCAAGCTAAAGCATGAGGTATTTAATATTGGTGGCGGACCAGAAAATACTATCTCCTTGCTTGAATTTCTGGATATTCTAAAGGAAAAGACAGGAAATGATATAGATATGACATTTAAGGACTGGAGACCTTCTGACCAGAAGGTCTATATTTCAGATATTAGTAAAGTAAAGGAAAAGCTTGGATGGGAGCCAAAAATAAGTGTAAGTCAGGGAATACAGACTTTGATGGACTGGGCAAAGGAAAATAAAGATTTGTTTAAATAACTAGGTAATTGAATATGAAAAAAAGATTTTTTAAATTTTTTATTCTAATTTTTCTTTTCTTTCTTACTTTAACAATTAATTTATACTTGCTAATCTGGGAAAAAATACATAAGTTTCATATATTTCCTGGGTCATAAAAATAAAGCAGAAAAACAATATGAGAAGAGGTAAACAAGTTATGAAAAAAGAGAGAAAAAAACAGTTAAAGATTAATTTATTATTACTTCTTTTATCTGTTGTTGTATCCTTTCTTATTTTTGAGATTATTTTTCGCACTATTGATTTTGCTGATTTGCCTATTTATGAAAATGCAACATGGTTAGATAATGATGGGGGGCATATGTTATCAAAAAATGATAAACTGGTATGGGAACTTTATCCTAATAAAGGGGATATTAACTCTCATGGGATGAGAGATTATGAATATGAACTAATTAAACCAAATAATACTCTTAGAATTGCTGTATTAGGAGATTCTATCACTATGGGGGCTTTTATTGAAAAAGAAGATACTTATGAGAATGTCCTTGAAAGAATATTAAATGAAAATAATGACAAAAAAAAATATTCAAAGATAGAGGTGCTAAATTTTGGGGTTACAGGTTATAATGTTTTTCAATATGAAGAAGTATTAAGGACAAAAGCCCTAAATTTTAATCCAGATATCATAATTATTGGTTTTAGTGCTAATGATTTTATTTATACCCCTATCAGCTTGAAAAAAGATAAGGAAACCCTGTTGATTATTAATTATTTTCAAGAAGATTTACTTCTAAATAATAAAGTTAGTTGGTTTATGTTTAGGCATTCAAAATTTTTTAGGTTTATATATAAAAAATTAAGTGAAACACTGATATTTAAAGATTGGAATCCTGAAACACCCATTCATTTATATTTATTAAGATATAGAGAAGAAGGATTTAAATCATTAATAAACATAAAAGAAATAACAAACCAAAACAATATTAAACTAATTTTGGTTAATCTTCCATATTTTATAGACAACAATTATAATGTGGCTCCTCAATCTTCAATTATATATGAGGAAGTACAAAATTTTTGTAAAAAAAATAATATAATTTATATGGGTTTTTTGGAAGTATTTAAGAGATATAACTTAAATGAGATTTATTCAGTACCAAATATACATCCAAATAAAGAAGGTCATCAAATAATAGGAACTGAATTATATAAATTGTTTCATAAATATATATAAATTTCAAAACAAAAAGGTTAAGATAAAAATGAATAAAAAAAAGAGAAAAATAAAAGAGAAAAATTTGACTATTTTTTTATTGTCTTTTGTTATAATATTTTTAGTGATTCTATTTAGTCAATCCGGAAAGAATTTTGATAATGTAGTTTCTTTTGATGGAGTTAGTGAAGATTATAAATGCTCTGATTGCAATGTGATACTTATCACAATTGATGCATTGAGACCAGATCATTTGGGTTGTTATGGATATGAAAAAAATACTTCTCCAAATATTGATAAACTAGCTAAAGAAGGAGTTTTATTTACTCAAGCAATTAGCCAGGGATCATGGACAGCTACTTCATTACCATCTTTGATTACATCTAGTTATCCCTCAACAAGCGGAATATTCTATTGGAATCAAGTTTTTCCGCTGAACTCCATTGATATTTTGCCTAAATTGTTAAAAAGTAAAGGTTATAATACTGCATTTATTAGCGCACACTCCATAATATTTAAGGGTAATCCTGATATGTTTGATTTTTCCAAAAAAATCAATGGTGCTAAGGCAGATAGAATTGTGCAGGAAACAGAGTTATGGATTGAAAATAACCAAAATAATCCATTTTTTATTTGGCTACATCTTATGGATCTCCATGATGTTCCAGCGCCCGGACCAGAAGAAAGACCAATTATCTTAGATTCAATTTATGTAGATAAATATACTTCTATGTATGATGAAAAACTACGTTATGTAGATGTTCAGTTAAAGGATCTTTTAGAAAAATTAGACTTTTTAGGAATAACTGAGTCAACTTTAATAATCATAAGTGCTGATCACGGAGAAGGAATAAATGATCATGGATTATTCTTTGATCATAGCATGTATCTATGGGATTCTTTGATAATGGTTCCTTTAATAATTTATTATCCTCAACCATTCCTTCAAAATAAAACAATTGATTGTCAGGTCCAACTCATTGATATAGCACCCACTATTTGTGATTTTTTAAAAATTAAGAAACCTATAACTTTTGAAGGCAAAACCCTTTTTTCTTTTGAAGATAATAAAAGTTTTTGTTCCACCTATGCTTTTAGCGAACATCAACAAATAGACGAGACAGATGATAAGGGAAATTTACTTTATACAAAGGTTTCTGTTAGATCATCAGACTGGAAATTAATCTATACATATAACCAGCATAGCAAAAAGTATGAACTCTATAATCTAAAAAATGATCCTAAAGAGTTAAATGATATTGTTGATATAGAAAAAGACCAGTTTGAATTAATGAAAGCAGAACTAGAGGAATGGATGTCTCGCGAAAAACAGAATATTATCCCTTTAACAAAGCCTCTTGATGAGAAAACAAAAGAAAAATTAAGAAGTTTGGGATATTTACAATGAGATAAAAATGAACATCTTAATGATACATCCCCATGACATTTACTCTAGCTTAGAGCCGTGGACCGTGAGGATAACTTCGATTGCGCAGGAGTTTGTAA
>CAYWLA010000148.1:0-3160 GCA_964458955.1 uncultured Methanosarcinales archaeon | reverse complement strand
TGGACGCAATGGAGCACTAAGAGTTCTCTTTGAAACAGGAATGCCTGGCCAAAGCATCGGCCAGAAAGTTAAAATTGAATAATTCTATCCATACACTCTTGCAATCTTATAAAATGAATAGAGAGTTATTATTCCAATAAAAGTCATTATCCCAGAGTATATTGGTCCAGAAACAGGGACTACTTTTGGAATTAAATTCATATCAATTAAAAAAGGAAGCAACCCTCCAAATATTACTAAAATTCCTAACGCAGAAATAACAAATTTATCCTTAAATCTTAAAAACCTAGATTTTATTCCATACAGAAATCCTATGATTCCAATTAGTATTACCAATCCAGAATAAAACACTCCGCTTGTTGGAACAATTGAAGGCAATATTCCAAAACCAGCGAGAAATGGAAGTATTCCTGCAAGCAATGTTAATAAACCAATTATTACTATCATTATCATCATTTTTTATCACCTTTATTTTTTATTAATATAGTATATTAAGTGAATGAAATCTGAACCTCTTGGTCTTTTACGCATTTGTTCTATGCTATGTGCGTGTTTAGATCCTGCTTTCTTTATTATCTCAACACGGCGTGTTGTGCTTCTTATTTGATCACTACTTACTGCTAATTTTACAGTTATATTATCTATTTGTCCTTTCTCAACACAGCCTTTAAGTCTTTTTGAAGCTGCTTTACCATTTTTACTTAAGCTAAGCCCCCAAGCACAATTTGCCACCCAACATATCTTTCCTCCTTTTCCAATATTTTTAATATATATACTAGAATAATTATTATTTCCTAATTCTCCTGCATTATAACTTCCTCCTTTTATTGGTTTTCCATCAACTGTAACCCAAGATACTGCATTTTCAGTTTCACCTCCTCCACCACCTTTTATTATAATTTCTTGCTTCTGCTTTTGCTTCTGCTTTTGTGATTGACTTAAGTTTATATTAGTTGGCCCTCCTTTTCCTCTATCACCCCCTACATAAGTTGGTTGTTGAGATGATTTATCTTCACCTCCTCCCCGGTCTTCTGGTTCATATTGTGGTTGGTGAGGATAGTTAGGTCTTGCATAACTACTAGTGCCAGAAAATGCCCTTAATAAACAGGCCAAGCCAAGGACAATGCATACCCACTTGCCCCATGGGCCCATGACAGGCAATAACTCATCTACTTGGGATATTCCTGTGATTATACCTGCTATCTGGTGAAAAACCCATGCCATAAAGAAATAAAACAAGGCCCACACAACTCCAAAGGCCTTATGCTCCTTGATGGGAAAATAACTATTGAGTATAAGCAGTGTGCCGCCTATTATTGCTAATACAAGCACTATAATCCCAAAAACACCATAAGCAGAGCCAATGTAATAAATATATTCATCTGGTATAAATCGTATGGAAATCAATGAAACAACAATAGAAAATATTGTGGCAATCCCTTTGCTGCCAGAAAACATCTTCTTTGCCGCCCAGAATATTATTGCAAACAGTATAATCCACACACCTGCTTTTAGAAGCATTAATGACCCATCATCTCCTGCTCCAAAAAGAAAGCTGAACATGCTGTAAACTCCCTCATACTGCGCACTTACAACTGGTATTAATAAAGCTAGGAAAAGAGAAGATAACACTAACAAACCCCTTTTTTTGTCTAAAAGCATTTTATATGGTTTTTAACTCCAGATTATTTAAATCTTTCTGTTAATTTTTATAATCTTTATTACCACCTTTTTCTTTTTCACGCCAATGAGCTTTCCATGCATCAATTGGTCCTGAAAACCTTGCAAGACAGTTGTTTATTTCATGTAATTTATTTTTAAGATCTTCAATTTCATTTTGGTTAACATCTAATGGCTCAAGTATTACCTTTCTTCCATAAACATATTTAATAGTTGGTTCTTTTTTAGTAGATTTTTCTTTAATCTTTTCTATTGTTCCAATTTCAATTTCTCCTACTCCTGATTCTAGACTATCTCTATAAAGAGTCCTATAAAAATCGTTATTGACCTTTTCGACTTTCATAGGGCCCATAATTAATTTATTATTACCTTCAAGATTTCTTTTAAACCATGATTCATAATTTTCAAATTTTTTGTTTTTTAAATTTTTCTTTGCTTCTTTGTAAAATTCATCAATTGATGGAAACTTCAATGTGTTATCTTTTTCTTTTTTTATGATGTCATATAGTTTTAATTCTTCTGATTTTTCTAGTATATACCTCTTTACATTATTTTTTAAGAATTTGTAATTAGGATTAGGCACAGTTTTTACACCTGCAAGCCCCCCAAATACATTATTTCCTATAAATGATTCAACCTGATCAAAAATTGAACCTCCATGAGCAATATTAGAATAATCACCAGAACCATCTTTCTTTAATTTTTTTAATAAATTCTTAAATTGTTCTTCATGGATGTCATCATTCTTTTCAGGAAAAATTTCAAAACCCATCTCTTTTATTTTATTATTTACCCTTTCTTTAAAATCCTTATTATTTTCTCCTTCTTTTCTTTTCACAATTGTACAATTAGGTATTTTAACATAACCAACACAAAAAATATCTTTTGTGTAACCTCCATAAAAGTTATTTTTGTTATATTTTATAAGGTCTACTACGGGAGTTAATATAGCTATATCTCCAGAGTCCCAGCTTGTAATTCCTGCATTAACTGGGGGAGGTAACCCATTAAGTATAAAATGAATTGTTGGTCTAGCAGGACTACCATAAAGAGTTTTTCCATCTTTATTTAGCTCACCATTTTTAACAATTCTTACCGCAACTAATTTGTTTATATCAAGTACTTCAGAATTTTTTTTAATATTTTTCTTTTCAATCCTTTCCTCTAATGATAAATCTGCACTGCCTATTAATAAAATTCCAGCAATCCATACCAAAAACAGGCCAAATAAGAGGTTTGAGCCTGAATTAAGAGCTCCTGATGCTCCTATTGTGGCCCCTGTTATGTTTCCTTGAAAGTTTAAGATAAAGAATAAGCCAACTATGATAAGAACAAGACTCGCCACCAGAACTCTTTTTTCTTTCATTGAGTTATATCTCTTTATCTGCGTATATAAACATTTCGAAAATAATCCTTCTCGGAAACCAAATCAAAAGCTTTTTATAATAGGGGAATTTCCTTTTTTTGTTTAAAATGGTTC
>CAYWLA010000147.1:0-3207 GCA_964458955.1 uncultured Methanosarcinales archaeon | reverse complement strand
AATAAAACTAGAGGAAAAAAAAGATATAGTAATTAATGAAGAACGCACTTTATTGAGGGAGCATAGCAAGGTAATTTCATTTCTTTTATTTCTTTTTTTAGGATTTGCAATATCTTTTGCTGTGTGGTATGTCTTCCTTCCGGCAGATTTAGCACAAAATGCATTTTCTGTTCAGACACAGACAATAACAAATATTAATTCTGGTGCAACAGGCATGGCATTTCAAAGCTTAAGCACATTCACAAAAATATTTTTTAATAATATTAAAGTTTTAATTTTTTGCATTTTGTTTGCGTTTATTTATGGTGTAGGGGCAATATTTATCCTGACATGGAATGCATCTGTTATTGGAGCTGCAATTGGGAATTTTATCAGAACAGGAATAAGCGCAGAAGCCAGTATGCTGGGATTAGCTGGCGCAGCAAAATACTTCCAGATATTTTCTTTTGGATTATTAAGGTATGTTATCCATGGTGTCCCAGAAATAGCTGCTTATTTTATTGGTGGCTTGGCTGGCTCAATAATCTCAATAGCTGTTATCAGGCATGATTTAGGAACAAAAAAATATGAGAAAATACTTCTTGATTCATCAGACCTTGTGATAATTGCAATAGTTGTTCTCTTCCTGGCAGCCCTTCTTGAGGTTTATGTAACCCCTTTGTTATTCTAAGATATAACATAATTTCGTAGATAAAAAGTAGATATTAATAGAAGTTATGTCTAATTGCTCGGCGGTGCGTAAAAGGAAAAAATTAAATACTCCAAGAGGTGTTATTAATTATAATGAAAGAACAACATATTTATTCACAGATTAGAAAACTAATAGAAAATTTAACTCCTTTTAAGAATTTAAAAGAATGTGAATATTGTAAAGTTGCTTGCAAATTTACAACTAACAGAGCTTTCCTTTTTGATTTTGAAATTAAAAATTATCCTAGAGACAAGCTCATTAAAATTGATGGTCGTTATTTTATCAAATTTTCAAATAAAAAACCAGTATATTGTTCTTATCTATTGATCGATAAAAATGGGAGAAAAAGATGCTCTATCCAACAGGAAAAGCCTTTATTTTGTGTTTTGGCTCCTGTAACAGTACATGGAATAAAGTCAGAGCCTTTTTGGATATTTGATGGAGAATGTCCTTTATCATCAAAAAAAGAAAATATAGAAAATGCAAAAGAACTTGTTAGTAAACTAGAAAAGAACTTTGATAACGCTATGCTTACTGAACTTATTAGGATAGCAAGTACTATAGAAAAAAATTTTCCTTTTGAAGAAAAGCATATTGTCCTTCTTAAGAAAATTGAACTGAAAAAGAAATAACTTAATTTTTTCGTGCCGCCTCACAACTCAAAATCCTTCGGATTTTGCCCCGCTGCGCTCTCCTCCTTTCAGTCGTCGGGAGACATAACAGGAATTTCCGATGTTAATTGTAATTGACGGGCTCACTATAAAAGATAATTGTGCTAAGAAATTTTTTAATTTGATTAGGGCTCAAAAACCTACTTATAGATTTTATCATGATGATCAAAATCATAGAATATAACTTCATCTTCACTTTCAATATACCTAAAAGTTAAAATAAAAGAACCTTTAATGTGAACTCTCTTTAAGTGTTGTAAAGGCTTTCTTAAATTTTTATAATGATTAACATTTTTACAGGTTATTATTTCATCAATCTTTTCAAGGAAATCATTAAACATAGAAGGATCTTTTTTTGATAATTTTCCCATAAGCTTCCTAAGTTTTTCCTCTACTGAAAACTTACGCATTTTCTATATCTCTTCTTAACTCTTCTATGTTTTTAAAAGTCTTAAATTTACCTTCTTTTTCTATTCTCTTAATTTTTTGTATAAACTCTGGCCTTAACTCAGGTTCAAGAAACTCTTCCTCAAATTTATTTATTATCAGATTAACAGCTTCAGACTTATTTTTAAGTCCAAATTTGCCTTTTACAATAGTTAATACTCTATCCTCATATTCCCCTAGACTCACAATAGCTTGCACCATTTTTTTCACCTTATTAATTATTATAATTTATAATAAAATATAATGAATTATTATATAAACCTTTTGCTTTTGTATTATTCTAATATTTTTATCTTGCCTGGCCTTATCTCAAACATTTCCCCTTCCATTAGGAATTTTTTAATTATTTCATCTGCTTCTTTTATTCCTGTTTTCTTAATGATATCTTCAATATCAACACCCTGGCCAGAATCAAGCTTTTTTACTGTTTCATAAACTCTTTGAGAATTGTTTATGATATCCTTTGTTTGTTCTTTAGGCTCAACATCTTCAATAATTACTTTTCTTTCTTTTACTGGCAATTCTGCTGTTTTCAAATCCTCTATCTCAAGCTCTATTTTTCTTACATTAATCCATTTATTATTATTGATTTTTTTTATTATTTCAGGCACAATATACTTTTCAGAGCCATACTCACGGGGCCTGCCAATAACAATTATTACATCTCCTATTTCTGTATTATTTATTGATTCACTCTTTTCAAAAGCTCTTAATGATATGTTTCCAGAGCCATCATCAATTATAAGTGATTGATAATCCTGCCCATCATTGCCTTTAGAAATAACTGTTCCTATTAAGTTTATTCTTGAAATATGCTTGCCCTGTTTTGTTATTATGTAATTAGGTGTCCAGCCCTCTTCCTTTATATAGTTTCCATTAATCAAATCAGCTATTCTTGCCTTGCATGCTATTTGTCTTTTTTGTGGTTCTGGCATTTTATAGTTTGCTTATGAAATTTCTTTTTGGCTCAAATATATCCCCTGAACGTTTAAGCCTTTCTATAATTTCTTCAACCTCACTTTCCTCAATACCCTTTTCAGATGCACTCCTGAGAATATCCTCCAATGGAATTGTCTTGCCAAGGCTGGCTTCAAGCTCAGTTATTATTTCCCTGACCTGGACAATCCTGCTTCTTTGGCTTGCAGGTATCCCCGTGGAAATCCTGTCAATATCTATTTGGCCTGTCTCATAATCAAAGCCAACCTGCATAAGGCAGTATTTTAATATTCTTATGGCGCGCCTTGCATCAGATTTTGTAACCTTTTTTGAAAACCTCACCCTTGCAGAGCCTTCGGAAAGCCTTACCAATGCTTCCAACTGCCTTGCTGATATTGGTATTGGCCTTATTCCCTCTTCATCTGTTCCCATATTCCTAAGGTCAACATAAAATCTTTTGAT
>CAYWLA010000146.1:0-3215 GCA_964458955.1 uncultured Methanosarcinales archaeon | reverse complement strand
CAGCAGCGGAGGAGGAGGCGGAGGAGGAGCCTCTGTAAGCTATGAGCAAAAGAGCATTGGAACACTTGCAGCTGGCTCAACCAAAGCAGTCACATTCACTAAGTCATCAACCCTTGCTGTGACAGAAATAACAGTGACTGTCAAGAACAAAGTTACTAATGCAAAGATAAAGGTTGATGCTGGATCATTGCCTTCAGGAGCATCCAAGCCATCAGCAAAGGGAAGTGTTTACAAATACATAACTATCACAAAAACATCCATGACTGATAATGATGTAAGCAAGGGAATTATCAAGTTTAAAGTCAAGAAAGAATGGCTTACTGATAAGAGCTATGGAAAAGACACTGTTGTATTGCATAGGTATTATAGCAATAAATGGACTAGGCTGACAACAACAAGAGATAGAGAGGATTCAACATATTATTATTACAGTGCTGAATCATCAGGGTTCTCAACATTTGCAATAACAGCAGAGAAAGCGCCTCCAGCATCAACTACAGGAAAAATAACAACAGAAGAAGCTGTTAAAAAAGAGCCGGAAAAAAATATAACAGAAACAATCCCTGAAGAAGATATTGCAACTCAAAAAAAATGGCTCAATTTTAGTGATATATTCAGAAACGTTCAGTCTAAAATTAATTGGCTATGGGCAGCAGCAATTATCACAGTGATTTTTACTGCTTTTTTTGTTCAAAAAAAATGGAATGTGCTGAAAATAAGTATTGGCATGGAATCAGAGGCAATTATAGCAATAACCACAAACATGGAAAAAGCTGAAAACCTTATAAAAGAAGGAGATATTGATTCTGCTAAAAAAACATACCAAAAGGTATTGAAGATTTATAATGGGCTGCCTGTTAATGAAAAGAAATGGGTTTACAAGGAAATACAATCATTATACAGTAAAATAAAACAAGAAGCAGAACTGCCAAAGACTAAAAAATCCTATTAAACAGTAAATAATTATTGTATAATTACAACAGAAATCAGAAATATTTAAATAGTTTGAACATTTTAGATAAATAATATAGTTTTTAACATAAAAAAAAGGTGATATATTATGTATAAAAATAGAATTCTGGTTTTTGGCTTATTTGCAATGCTCTTTATGGTTCTGACAACTTGTTTGTCAACAATTGCTTATGCGCAAGGGATAAATGTAAGTAAAAGAACAACTACAGAAGATAATTATAGTCCTGGTTCAAATATCCAGTTTGTTATAAATTTAACAAATACTGAAAATGAAGGCTCAAACTTAAATAAAATAAATATCACTGATACTTATAATATTTCATGCGTAAATTATACATGGGCTAATATCCCCCCCAATTCAACTCCTGATGGATATGTAATTTGGGAAGATCCCCTTGGAATAACTCTAACATCTGGTGCTAACCTTACTATTTATGTAAACTTCACAGCTTTGGATGAATGCACAACAATAAATGATGTATCAGTAAATGCAACAAATGGTACTAACATTTTTTTAAATCAATGGGATTACCAATTTGATATTATAAGTGATGAAGGACCTGGCGGTGGAGATAACTGGAATCAGGGTTTGAATAGCCAGAGTTCAAGCATAGTGTCTCCTTATTTAATCAGAAATGAAGCCAAGCTGATTAACTTCAGCATATATAGGGAAGCAGGAGAAAATTCATGCCTAAAAAATCTGACAATTACTTATCCATCATCTAATTTTATATTTCATGGCCAGAACTTTTCAAGCATTGATTCAAGCAATTATACTACTTTTAACCTATCATCAAACAGCATTACTTGGAATGCAACAGGAGATGATTTTTTCTGCGGCTCTGGTCCAGAGTATTTCATAATTAATGTAACCTCTACGGCAGATTATGGCAGTGGCATATTTACAGTTAGTGCATATGCTAATGATACCACAT
Source organism: uncultured Methanosarcinales archaeon (assembly GCA_964458955.1). Classification (GTDB taxonomy): domain Archaea; phylum Nanobdellota; class Nanobdellia; order Woesearchaeales; family CG1-02-33-12; genus CG1-02-33-12. The sequence goes on along the minus strand of CAYWLA010000146.1, from coordinate 1,308 downwards.
CAAATGATGAAATAAACCTGACTTTTTTCACAACAACAACTTTTAATTATAGTGGAACGGTTTATGATAAAGATGGCTCTTTACTTCCAGGGGCTGTTGCTTCAATTACTGTTATAAGTTTTGGAAATCGTGGGGATCTTACAGTTGGCACTTTCTCAAACACAACAGATGCTAATGGCATTTTCAATATAACAGATATTGCTGGTCTTAATGTATCAATAGATGAAGATGCTGGATTTGAAATGGGAGAAGAGGGAGGACTATTTTACAGATTAAGTGCAACAAAATATAATGATACCCCAACAAACCATTATGCAATGTACGTTGGTCCTAGCCTGCCAGAGATTTCCGAGGGTGAGTTAAGGTCTGACTGGGGACTGAAAGATGTAAAAATATATTTAAAGCCTGCTGTAAGTTTTTACATAAGAGTTTATGGCAGGGATTATAAATCCGGTCCTACTGCGGAAGCCAGAAACAATCGAAACATATGTAATGAAACAGGTTGTTCTGATGAGGCATTTAACTTGACATATATAGGATTTAGCTATGGGCTTAAGGATTCAACATTGGGATATCCGGTTTCATCAGACCATAGCAGCAGTTCTATAACAGAAAGATATTTTGCAGCACCAAGTGCCAGAGACTATTCATTAATGGTTTTCCCAGAAGCGTCATTCCCAATATATGTTGATTTTGCGGATATTGAGGATGAGGATAGTTGTAATGAAGCTGGAGTTGATATAGGTGCAAGCTTAACTGGTGTTAATGCAACCTGCACAATAACTCAGGGAACTTATTTCATTAATGCAACCATAATAGCAGGCCAAAATATAACGCCATTGACAGGATATATTAACCAAACTCAAGGAGAATTTGAGGAATTATGGATAATCCCTTACATGCTAGGTGGAGGAAGTATGATATTTGACCAGGATACTCTTCCATTCAATATGGGGCAAATGATGAGGATGAATAATAGCAATACAGCTTATGATGATTCATACAAAGCCACTGGAGAATATTCTATTTACCTGCCAGCAACACAAGCACAATCAGATATAATGTTGATGGCTTTTGCAAAGGATAGTAATGATAATTATTACCATGATTTATACAAACTATCTTCAGAAGGAAAGAGATTTTTGAATGGGTCAGAACACAACTTCTCATTAAAGCCATTAATAAGCGGAACAAGCAAGACAATAACATCCAATAACATTTCAGCCCAGTGGAACCAGACAACAGTTGTCAACACAACAGCTGTTCAGTTTAGATTAGTAAGCAATGGCACTTTATTAACTACTGAAA
>CAYWLA010000145.1:0-3228 GCA_964458955.1 uncultured Methanosarcinales archaeon | reverse complement strand
TTGAAAAAAAGCTGAATTCTGATTCCAAACCTGAAAAGCATGAGAAGTTAAAGAGTTTTATTTACAAAAAGTCAATGAATTTCATTGAAAAAAAATTCAATGAGCTCGTTGTTGAAGGAAAAGAGAATATTCCTAAAGATGATTATATTATATTTGCAGGAAACCATGCTAAGCTTTTTGACCCCTTGGTTTTTTATTATTTGATTGAAAATATTCCAATGATAGCAAGAGATGATTTCCTTGATGGTTTTCCTTTTAAACTGAAAATATTTGGCAAAGGACGGGATTTGAATTCTCTTTTAAATGATTTTCTAAGCTGGGAGTTTAACTCTGTTCCAATAACAAGAGGGGGCATTAAACCAAGCCAGACAAAAAAATGCATCAAAAAGTTTGAGGAAAACAAAAAAATTTGTTTCTTCCCTATGGGAACAAGAACAACAAGTGGTTCAATCTATGAAATGTATGAAAGCTCAGACAAAAAAAATCCTGGAAAATTTGTTTATGGTTTACAAAGAAGTGCGGGTAAGCCAGTAAACATAGTTCCCTTTTCTTTAAGCTATGATAGAATAGCAAAGATTGTAACTCTTACAATAGGAAAATCTTATAATCTTAATACAAGCAGCTTAAAAAGTTTATCTCAAAAAGAGCAAAATATTTTTTATGAAAAGATAACGGACGATATGATACGCAATATAGGAAATTTAACCAAAGTTTATGGAGACAGCATACTGGCAACAATAATTAAGTCTGAAACATCAAACTTGGAAGAAAAGGAATATAGGTGGTATCTAAAAAAAGATCTATTTAGTGAAGTTTTTAACTCAGTCGTTGAAAAATTAAATTCAAGTAAAAAAATAAATCTTGACAAAAGATTATTGGGTGATTGGTATAGTGCGAATTACTTAAATCAATTTTTCAGTTGGGCTGAAAAAAAAATGCAATTTGTAGGTAGTGGTCTTAGTGGCGATTACCTTCTTCATTTAGACAATATAAGAAAGGAACCAAGAAAAAGGATTTTTAAAGAGGATGCCAACACCTCATATTTTGACAACGAATCAAAACATTTAACTCTATTGCAGGAAATTGTCACAAAAGAAATCAACGAAAGTGAATATCCTTTAATTTATTCAGAGAAAATTCATCGAATCCGATCAAGGGCCTCAAAACCATTGCCTTGATATTTAACTCCTTAAATTTTTCAAAGGTTTGGCCTACAACAACAGCCCTTGCATTGTTTTCTTTTGCTATCTCATCCAGTTCTTTGATATTTTTTATTATTATTAATTCCGGCTCAAAGCCATAAGCAAATTTCTTAATTAAATCAATATTTATTTTTTTCAGTGAAACAGGAATTACAAAACATCCGCGCTTCATCATTAATAATAAAGCAAGCAAAGAGTTTTCATCTTCTATTAAAGAAACAACTTTTCCTTCAACACCAACAGGAAGGCCATTAAGGCCCTTAACTCTTTCTGTAAAAACATAAGCATAATCCAAAATCTCTATGCCTATCTCCAAATCAAAATCCTTTAAGCTGACTTTTTTATTAAGTTTTTCACATACAAATGAGCCAATTGTTCTTTCTATCTCAGGAGATGTTAAAGAAAAATTCTTGTTAAGCCTTTGCGCAGAAACCCTAAATGTTTTGAATTTTTTGTTTTCTATTATTTTTAAAACTGTTTTTTCTATTTCCTTCATCTCTGGCTCAATAACCAATGCATGGCTGAAAGAAGAAATTCCAAAAACATATTTTAGGCAATTCAATTCCTGTTCTGCAAATATGATAATTCTTCCCCTAAGCCTCTCTATTTTTTCATATTTAACATTATTTTTCTTAAGGCAATCTTTTATGTTGTCAATAAGCCTTTTCTCAAAAACAATCCTGTTATCCCCTTTTAGGCTGATTTCAGAATATCTTACTATAACAACATTTTTCATCCAGACGGAAAAGAATTTTTTGTTTATATTCCTTTGGGTTTTATGCTAAAAGTGATTTATTGCCTTGAGCATAGAAAACTATTTATATTAAAAACCATTTTAATTTAATAGGATGTCAAATAATGGGCTATCTAAACTGAGTATTAGAGTGTTATCTAGACTATTTGCCCATGATAATATGACACCAATTTGTTATAAGAAGACATGGTAAGACCCAAAATTTTCTGGGCTCGTGCAATGTCTTCTTGATTTCTGACAAAATCTTTTCAGATTCTTTGCAAAGCCCAGTTAAACAATCCGAGGTGAATGCAATGGAAAAAAATAACTGGGATGCAACATGCCCCATATGTAAGGATGTAATAGATAACCCAATATGCCCTGAATGTATCCAGGAAGAAATAGAACAATGGCTATCAGGCAAAAATCCAATCTATCTAAATAATCTAAAAAAAAGCATTGCACACTTTGACAACAAGGATATTAATGGCCCAAAATGCATTAAATGCAACAAACAGGTTGAAATATGCCCATACTGCTTCATAAAAGATGTTGATGATATAATAAAAGAAAAACATCCAGAGCTCTTGGATGAATTCCATACTTTCTTTGGGTTCAGGTTATGGAATAATTACCAGGAAAATAAGATAGGGGAGGATAATAATGGATGAAAAGATAGTATTGCCGCAAAAATGTATGGAAAACCTTGATGAAACAAAAGAATCACTCTCTTTTAATAAAACTATAAATAGTGTAATTCACTTTTCAAATAACCTAAAAAAAGGAGAAAGAATTATCATAGAACAAAGAGGCATTGGATATTCAGCAACAGTTATCAAATTAAGGGAAGGATATCAAAATGATTACCCTTATGATGCTTCAGAAGGAGAAATTAAGTCAGAATATCAATTTTAATCTAGTTTTTTATTGCTGGATATTTATTGTTATGGATTTTTCTGCTGTTATATTTTTGTAGATTACATCACAATTCATGCTATAATCACCTACACTTATTCCACCACAAACATTGCATTTAGGCAGGTTATAACTAAATGATATTTCATTTATTCCAGTTTTCAGATTTAAAATTTTCTTTTCATTTAATCTTCCATTTATTCCAGTTGCAATGATTGTAACATTTTCTAAATCTGATTTTGAGTAAACCGTTACAGTAAGGTTTACATTTTCTGAGGAATGGTATAATGCCTTGTCTGTGGAAATGTTTTCTAAAGAAATTGCTATTCCTTCTTCTTGTTTTGTAACACATCCGGAAACAAGAGCTAACCCAATTAT
>CAYWLA010000144.1:0-3246 GCA_964458955.1 uncultured Methanosarcinales archaeon | reverse complement strand
TATCCACTCCCCAGTCCAAAGCTTATTATAACAATGGAAGATAGAGATTATATGGTTATGATGCAAGAAAAATTATTAGAGATTAGGAGAATTTATGAAAATCTAAACCTATCCCCTTCATTGGCTGGATGATGTTAGAACCTGTTGCGGTAATAAAAAAGCCCATCTTTCAATAGAATAGATCTAAAGAAAAATGGGCTAGATGATTGGTAGACTTATTTTAGTAAACCAGACTTCATACAGCGGACGAAAAGAGCTATATTATTCCTGACGGCATATTCACCAGAAATTTTTATAATCTCTTCGAGATCACTTCTTGTAAAAGACCCATAATTTTTTCCGAGCCTGATTTGATGTGCTGCAAGAAAGTCTTTTTCTAATAAATACATATAGGCTAATTCCCTGATCTCAGTCTCGCTTTTTGGAATTGGGAGGTCGGCTACTTCAAGAAGCCTCTCCGCAATACGAATCTTAGAATAATCCATATTTTCACCTCCTTAAGATGAATTTAAGATTTTTTATATATATATAATTACCTGGTATGTAACTAACCGCTAATAATATAATGATCAGTTAGATACCAGGTAATTGGGAGATTTTCAAAGAACTTAAAATACCCTATTACAGTGTATCCTAAATGTAGCATATTCCATGCTAAAAGTCAATAGCTGCTCTTTTTTATTCTTTGGATGTTGCACTTTGGAATAGAATTCAAGGCTCCGGGAACTGGACGATGTTAGAACCTGTTTCTCTCCTATCTAAAAATCATTCCATCATTTTTATCGCTTTTTTTTGAAGTTTCTTATAGAATAAATGATTCGTAACTACTGAAAAAGATATTTTTCTTAAAAGAGGATTTTTTAGAAAAAACATATATTTTTCTTGTTGCTTTTTTTTCTTAAGCCATTCCATTATTAGATTAGGCGGTTTATTTACTTTAAGAATATCTCTTGCTATTTGTCTGCCAGATAAAAATGCTGAATAAATGCCTTTTCCCAAAATACCAGAAGTTAATCCAGCAGCATCTTCTGCTAAAAAGATATTACCAAATTTATAACCTTTATAATCATAATTAATCAAGGCGCCTTCAAATTTGGCATTTTGTACATCAAAACTATGTTTTTTAAGCCACAAATCAAAATTATGCTTGAGTGCTTTGGATTTCATAAATCTTAGATCAGTTCCACAGCCAATAGAAGTATAATTTTTATTAGGAAATATCCACAGATAACCTGTTCCAAAAAGTTTGTTATCTAAATAGATCTCAAAATCTTCAAGTCTTTTTGGAATTATATACTGAATAGCAATTTCAAGTTTCTCTGATCCTAAATTAAGATACTTTCTGACCGTAGAAGTCGAACCATCAGTACCTACTAAAAATTTAAATCCGAGCTTCTTCTCAGTATTTAATTTTAATGAGTTATTAGAAATTATCTCTGAAACAGAAGTACCAGTTAAAATTCTAATATTACTAAATTTCTTTAGATTTTTAATCTCATAATCGAGAAAAGTTTTTCTTTCTATGGTTGAAATAATTCCCCTATTTTTGAAAAAAGTTCTTGCTTTATTCTTATAATGAACTATTATTTCCTGAAAATCAAAATTTATAAGATGTTTAGGAATATAATCTAAATCATTAGCAATAATTCCTTCTGCACATACTTTTCTACCAATTTGTTTATCTCTTTCAATAACAAGCACATTTAAATTAGAGCCCCCTAAATTTTTAGCACATTGTAAACCAGCAATACTCGCACCAACAATTATTACATCGTAATATTCCATAACTTTTTTAAAATTGAATTTGATTTCTATTTAATAATATCAAAAAATTGCCTCTTTGACGAGACAATCTTTCTTAGAAATATCCGCTCCGGGGACTGGACGATGTTAGAACCTGTTTTACTTCAAAAATGTTAGGGTAGAAAGAACTTTAATAAATATTTCTGACTCTTTCTCTTAATTAAATGCTTACCCTACGTATCTTGAATGTCCTAATTGAGTTGTTAAATCTAAATTTCATCAATCTCTTTTTCAAGAGGAATTTCGTTAATTTGTGCAATCATGATCTCTTTCTGTTCTTTATTTAATATCTGATCCAATTCTGGATAAAGGGTTGTTTCTTCAGTCCTTTTATGATCTATTAAAAGTTCTTGGAAATTTGAAATATCTATTTCTTTGTTTATCACTAACTTATTTCTTATTTCGTTTAACATTTCTAACATCTTGCTGTGATCTTTCGTTAAACCCTGAACAATTTTACACATTTCCGATGTTAACGAATCGCAAAATCTAAACATTACTTTTTCTTCAACAAAAATATGTTTTTCTAATACCCACTTGAATTCATCAAATGATTTCTCCGCAAATTCAATATCTTTACTTAAATTATCCTTGAAATTTATAAGAAATGATTCAATGATAGTATGATCTCCGAGCATTATCTCTAATATTGTGTTTGAATTTCTCATATTTTAATTTAAAAGTTAATTTTAAGTTTTTCTTTCATATATTTATTAAAATATTATATTTTTATTATACCACAAGTTCGAACATTGTCTAACGCTAATTTAAAAAGCCTCATTAATAAAGGCTTTTTTAGTCCGCTCCGGGAACTGGACGATGTTAGAACCTGTTCTGGTAATTAAATAAAATCTATTTCTTAACTTCAATTATGAAAACTATCGTTAATTTTTATAAAAATGCTATTTTTCTGAGAATCATTTAATTCATCGTCTAATTTTGGATATATTGTTTCCTCTTCAAAGTTTTTGTGTTTGATTAATAGATTTTTAAACCCAGAGATATCTAGATGATCTTTGATTGACAAATCGTTCTCTACTTCATTTAACATTTCCAAAAGAGCGTCATGCTCTTTTATTAAATTCGGCACTACATCAAAATGGTCCTCATCTTTTGAAAAATTAAAGAATTTAAAAATCGCTTTTTCTTCAGTAAATATGTGTTTCTCAAATTCCAATTTAAATTCATCAAATAGTTCACTTGTTAATTCAAAATCACGTTGCGTGCTTACTTTAAGTTTATCAAGCAATTTTTCAAGTTTATTATGTGATTTAATCATTAAACTTGTTATCGTCATATTATTTTTCATATATTTATTATTAAAACATTGACCTTGATTTATTATATCAAAAAATCATCTCTTTAACAAAACGATTTTTCTTAAAAATATCCGCTCCGCGGGTAGGATTCGAACCTACAACCTACTGGTTACACCTAATCTCT
>CAYWLA010000143.1:0-3376 GCA_964458955.1 uncultured Methanosarcinales archaeon | reverse complement strand
AAGATGTTTTTGAGAAACTGTCACTAGTTGCAACTGCTGAACTTAAAAAATACAATAAAAAAGATAAGAAGAAATAATTTATCAAGCAGAAATTATTTTAATCTGTCTCTTCTAAACTCATATTTGCAAAATGAAATCAAAAAAAGGAGTGATTAGTATCCAGTTTAACTGGGTTTTTATTTTAATAGCTGGAGTTTTAATCCTTCTGTTTTTTGGCTCATTGGTGCTTAAGGGCAGGGAAGCATCAGACACATCAGTTGCTGGGACAATTCTGACAAATATGCAGACAATTCTGACCGGAGCAGAGGTTAGTGTAAGGACTATAAACCAAATCAAAATTCCTGATAAGGAAATCAAATTTAGCTGTGATAAAATATTTGTGGGAAATATCGATGATGACATAACAAAAAACAAGATAATATTTGCGCCAGAGGTTATAAAAGGCAGAACATTGCTGACATGGGCTCTTGACTGGAATGCCCCTTATCATGTTACTAATTTTCTTTATCTTACAACTCCAGACATCAAATATATTTTTATTGGAAATCTTAATGATGAAGCAGAAGAACTTTTTAATCTGCTTCCTGATGAAATAAACAAGAAAAGAGAAGACATGTCTAATATAATGGATACAGGGAATAATTTTAAGCTTGTGTTTTTTGATGTTCCAAGCCCGGATGTTCCACCTAATCTTAAGAATATTCCTGACAAGAGGGTTACTGCAATAAATGTAAATTCTGACTCTAATGAGATAGAGTTCTATAGCAAAAGGGGAAATGAATTTAAATCAACTGGAACAGCAGATTATCTTGGAAACCCTTTGGTTTTGGGGGCGATGTTTAGTGGAAGCCGTGAGGACTATGAATGCAATGTTAAAAAGGCATTTAACAAACTTAAAATAGTTAGCATGGTTTATGAAGAAAGGACTAATACTCTAAAAGGGTTATATAGTGGAACTGGCTGCATGTCTTATTATATCACAGCTCCTTTTTCAATGAATTATCCAGCAGAAAGCATAGATGAAATTAAATCAAATATAGATTCTATAAAAACAAGCAATCAATATTTGCAATCATCATCATGTCCCACAATCTATTAAAATGAAAAATAAAAAATCCCAGATAAAGATGTTTGAAACAATTGCTGTCTTACTGATATTTTTTGTATTGATAGGCTTTGGGCTTATATTTTATGGCAGGATACAGGAAAAGACTATTCAGGAGACAGCAGAAGGCAATTTTGAATTAAAGGCAATCCAGACAGCACAACTTGTTTCTTTTCTACCAGAACTCCAGTGCTCATCTAATAATTTTATTGTTGATGATTGCTTTGACATACTAAAAGTTGAGGCATTAAGTGAAATAATAAATGACCCTCAAAATCAAAACTTAAAAAATGAATATTATTTTGATATCTTTGGATTTAGCAGCATTACTATTGAGCAGGCTTATCCCACTGTTGATAGCTGGAGTATTTACAAGAGAACAATTGAGGACACAAAAGCAAAATCTTCTATTAATATTCCTGTTTCACTTTATGACCCTATTTCAAGGGCATATAATTTTGGCATTTTAACTGTGGATGTTTACAGAAAATGAGAAAAAACAAAAAATCACAGGCAGAAATAGTTGGTCTTGTTATTATAGTTCTGCTTATCACAATAGGGCTTTTATTTGTTGTCAAGTTTGTTGTTTTGAGAGAACCTTCTGATGTTAAGAAGACCTTTGTTCACTCTGAGCTCGCTTCTAATATGGTTAAGGTTTTGCTTGAGACAACAACTACTTGCAAAGAAAGCTCTGTTAAAGATCTGTTTCAGGATTGTGCTGCTTTTAAGAGGATAAATTGTGAAGAACTTGATTCATGTGAAATGGTTAATGATACCATTGGGAAGATTTTAACCAACAGCCTTGATAAATGGAACAAACAATACGAATTCAGGGCTTATATTCCTGGTAATGATCCAATATTAGCTTATGACAACTGTGCCCCAAAGGCAGACAGGGAATCAGTAACATACCCTATTCCAACAGACCGGGGCACTTTATTCATACAGCTGGATATCTGCAGCTAAACATAAACATTCTTGGCTTAAAAATAAAAACCTTTATATAGTCATTGTATATACAACAGCTATATGGGAACTGAAATGATAACTGTTAAACTGGATAATGTATTCTTAGGAGATATAGACACAATTGTGAAAAAAGAAGGCTATCAGAACAGAACTGAATTTATTAGGAATGCTCTTAGAGAAAAAATGGAGGAAATAAAACTTAGAAAAGCAATGATGAGCATAGCTCATCTGAAAGGAGCAGCTAAAAAGAAAACAACTGATGCAGAATATGAAAAAATAAGAATAAGGGCTTTTGAGGAAATTTCCAAAAAACTTAAATAATGTCTTCAGGTTTGTAATTTTTAGAGATGTCTTTTAATTGCCTAAAGTGCTTATCCCTGGTTATAAGGATTAAGTTATGATCTCTTGCTATAATTGTATGTAAAACATCTCCCGGAGGTAGACCTCTTTCTTCAGCAATTTTCTTAGATTCATCACGTTGTTCAGTTGTAGCAATAACCTTTTCTATAATTTTTTCAAATGGTTTTACCATTCCATTAATCTCTTCAAGCGAGTAGCTCATTTCTAATTCTCTAATTAAAATATCGGTTATGATTAATTTATCTTTCTTTGCTTTGATTAAAGAAAATAATTTCAGAGCAAAATCCCCTAAAGGTTCATCATTATAGCCCTTTCTATTTTCATAAAGGTCAATCCAGATTGATGTATCAATATAATATTTTTTTGCCATTTTGCCACTAGGTTGTTTCTTTTATATATAATTTGCTAATAAAACTAAGTATTTAGAATTTAGGGAGAACTTACCGATAATTTTAAATACTAGTTAACCTAAAATAGCTTTATATTTGTTTTATCTTAACCTTTTATTATAAAACAAGAAAAAACAAACAAATGAGGTGAAATAAATGAAATCTAAAAAAGGCCAAAGCCTTCCAATGAACACTATTGTTATTGCGGCCATTGTCCTGATAGTTTTAGTAGTGATAGTGATGATATTTACTGGCAGCATGGGTAACTTTGTTAAAGGGCTTAAAAAAGATTGTTTCAAGGATTTAGGTGGAGTTTGTGGGAATTTTAAATGTGACTCTCCAGCCCCTGAGGGTAGTATCCCCATTACAGGAACAAATTGTGAAGCAGGAAACACAAAAGAACTTGCACCATATTGTTGCATAGAAAAATAAAGAGATATCTATCTATTAAATAGAAGAAGTAATACTTATTGAATAATTTTTTTCTTTTTAATTTTTTAAAATCATAAACTATTTATAGTTCTTTAGTGGCCTTTATATTAAAAGAGGTGTA
>CAYWLA010000142.1:0-3390 GCA_964458955.1 uncultured Methanosarcinales archaeon | reverse complement strand
TAAGCTTTACTGTTAATTACCACTAAGATAAGCTGATTTAGAGTTAATTACCACACACCAAAAATTCTTAAAAAAATTCATAATAAATTTATTAACTAATCTTATTCAGGTAGTGATAATCATCTTGCAACTTCCTTTTTATTTTAAAATCATTTATAAAAGATAAAAAAAAAGAGAATGTTTTTGATAACATATAATTTGAAAAAATTTTACAAATAATTGTGTTCTCTAGAGGATTAATATTTAATTTAATGTTTTTGTTTTTGAGATAAACAAATAAAATCATTTGAATATACAAAAAGGATTTTTTGCCTAAAGTAAAAACTTCTTTATCATCAAAACAATATCTACCTTTTTTTCCTAACTCAATGTATCTACATAAACTTATGATTCCCTTTAATTTCTTAATTAAATTTATACTTTTTGTTATGTTTAATTCTGTTTCACAAGGATGTCCCCATATAAACTCATATAAGGTAAGAAATTTATTATTTTTTATTTTATGCATTTCTTTATCTAGTTTAATAATCAATTTATTACTTATTACTCTATTATATTCATCTTTTCTGAAGTTTTCATCTCCATTTTGAATTCCTATACATATTACCAATTTTTCTTTTATTTTATTAATTTTTTGAAATTTTTCTAAAAAATTTTTTGATCTCATATCTAAGTTTATGTAAAGAGTTAAATTAATTTCTTTATTATATCTTGAAACAAATTCTTTTATTTCTTCTATACTTCTAAGAAAAAAATTATCATCAACAATATCTATTGTGTTAAATCCTTTTTCTTTAACATAAATTAATTCTTTAAATATTCTATCTAAACTTTTTTTTCTTATTAACCTTAATTTATTTGATTTTTTTATTTGGTTATATACTCTATTATTACAGAACGTACAATTAAAAGGACATCCTCTTATTGTTTCCACACAAAACCATCCTTTATAATCAAACTTTTTTTTTATAATTATTTTGTTTTTAATATAAAAATAGTAATTATCAAATTCCATATTTGGAAAAGGTAACTTATCAAGATTATCAATTTGATAATAAATTTTACTCTTATCAAAATTAGGAATATTCTTTTTATTATTTATATTCTTTAAATAACTATCAATATTCTCTCCTTCCCAAAAACATAAATGTTTTATAAATCTTAAGAAGTAACTGGGATTGATAATAACTGCTGGGCCTCCTAAAATTATTTTGTTTCTATTATTTAAATTTACATTTCTTAATATGCCCAAAACTCCTTCCATAGTATACTGATTTACACTCATCATAATATGGTTGTAATTATTAAAGATTTTATTAATCCTTGAATAGTCAATTTTTATTTTTTTGGGGTCTCTGTGAAATTCAAACTCCATAAAAAATAAAATATCAATTTCATATTTGTTTTTAAGAACACTAGAAAGAGTTTTAAACCATACGCTCCTTGTATGAAAAGATACAAATAATATTTTTTCCATTATTAATATTAGTTCATTACCAGTGATTTATAAGGTTTACTATTAACTACCACTAAAAGCAATCTAATTTAGAGTTAATTACCACATTCTGCTTGCAAAGATATTTATAAGACTATTTATTTTGCTGCATAAAAAAGGGGTTAAAGTGCTTAATACAAATAGATTGAAAAATGGGCTTAGAAGAAATTACAAAGGAAGAATTGGAGAAAGGACAACAGAAAGGAATAAATGTATTATTGCAAGTATATAACAAAGGATTAGGTGAAATACCTTGGGAATTCTTTAATTCTGCTTCATTTGCATTGATAAATTCAAAGAGATTTGTATCTTCACCAAAGTATAGGTCAGAGGTTGCTAAGAATTATATAAGGGGAAGAATTAATAAGGCTGAACAAAAGGGAAAAATTAATACAACAAAGGCAGATTACTTATATGGCCATCTTGATAAAGAAAAAATCAGCCCTTACTTATTTGACTTTTTTATGCAGACTGTTGGCCTTAATGCAGTTGGTTTATTAACCATAGGTTCTTATTTTGTTTATCTTCCTCTTTTTTCAGGAGAAATAGGACCTATGGACGCTTTTATTAGATCAAAAATATTAGGATCAATCACAAGAACAGCCTGGACAGTTGGAAAGATATCTTATGATTGTCTAAAAAAAGAGGATGTTAAAGACAGAATGCCATTTAAAGAAAAAATTAAATCAGCTTTTGAGAAAAGATCTGTTGCACTTGTAATAGGAGCTATACCAAGTTTCATTTTTATTTTTCCTATCGGACCTTTTGGGTATCCTATCCAAATGATTCATTCAGAATACAAAACAGACAAAGAGTTAGGAGATTTCCTTCTTGATGACAGTTTATATTGGATAGAGAAAAGAATACCAATAATAAGAAGGGTAAGAAAGAAGATTATCAATAAAATATATAAAGATTAATTACATATTTATTTTTATGGAAAAAATAAAAATAATTGGGATAAAAGAGTTAGATGACAAAGAGGTAAAGACTGTTAACAGGCTGGCCAAGGAATATTATAATAAGATTCAAAGGGCAATAAAAAACATTACTTCTATTGTAATGCATGTAAAGACTTACAATGTTACAGGCAAAAGAAAGCAGTATGAAATTAATGTAAAGGTTATGGCCCCAACAAAAAGTTTTGATTCAAAAGCAACGGATTGGGAGCTTGCAAAGGCATTACACATGGCCTTTAACAAGGTTGAAAGAATGATTGAGCACAGGTTTCATGATTAGTTTATTTGTTTAATGCTGTTTATTTTTTCTCTTGATTTTATTACTGCAAATGCAGTCATGCCTCCGAGAATTGCTGTTGTGAACTGCAGAATTCCCATGGTTGTAAGGAATATTTCTGGGATTAGATGTAATTTAAATAAGAGTAGGGCTATTAAAAAAAGAAAAAAAGCTTTTACAAATCCTGCTGATATTAATGTAATGAAATAATTTGTTTTCTTTTTTAGGTAAAGGCCTTTAAAGAACATTGCAAGTATAAAGTTTCCAATCCATATGAAAGGGATGAAGTAAATCAGGAAAATTGTGAATGGCCCGAAAATCAGCCCTCTTGACAAGACTGCAATGCTTGGCATAAAAATAACTGGCAGGAGAAAATTTCTTTTCAGGTAAAGGCTTGAAAGTATTAATGTTGCATTAACCATTGTTCCGACTAACAGCTGTGGGTGGCCTACAAAAAAAGGAACAAAAAAAGCAATAAGAGAGTAAGCAACTAGCTCAACAATCTGTTGCTTGTATTTTGTCTCAAACAAGGTTAAATCAAAAAGTTTTGTGATATACATATTTAACTAAAAACTTTATTTGTTTATTAAATTTGTGTTTTATCAGGCGTTGCGTGGAAACTCCAACTAATGATGTTCATCCCAGAAATCAAATTTCTT
>CAYWLA010000141.1:0-3408 GCA_964458955.1 uncultured Methanosarcinales archaeon | reverse complement strand
AAAATGTAGAATCTTCAGGTGCAGAGCTGCTAAGCATAGAAAAATGCGCTAATGTAAACCTAAAAGTAGAAAATATTAATGATATACCCCAGATATTTTATGGTGGCACTGGCTCAGAGGGTTTTGTTAAATTCACAATAGCCAATATAGGAAGTTATGATGTTGACCAGCTTATAGTCTGGGTTATTGGAGAAAAAGATACAAATATAATAGAATTAGAGCAATCATCAATAAAAGTTGGTTATCCTCTAATCAAGGAAATTCAGCATGACTTCAACAAGTATGGCAGTGTAAAGAAATTAAAATTTGTACCAAAAATCAAAATTGATGAGTTATATGTCACATGTGCAAAAAACGCATTGGAAGAAGAAAAAATAAGCCCTGTTAGCTAAGATGTGAACTACCCCTAGCTTACGCAGGGGGCTTCTACTGACAGAATTTGTCCCTGATGGGATTAGCCTTTCATCCCCACCATTTCAGACGGGGCAATATACTATTTTGTTGCAAAAAGGGCATATATTCATGTCTAAGTTCTGTTTATAACAGATTTAGCTTAATTTTATCAATTTTTTAATATTTCTTTTACATTGCCTAAAAGAACAACCTTATCTTCTGCGTGATATTTATTGCAGCCGTCAGCTAAACTTGTAAGAATATTTTCTCCTGTTTTTTATCCATGATATACATAAACTCTGGGACTGTTTTTTGCATTACTAATCTGCAAATTTTACGTGCATCTGCATGGCTTGAATAACCAAGCCAACTTTGTATTGACTTTTCTATTCTTGTTTTTTGAATAGCATTTATTGAAAATAACTTCCTTAGTCTCTTTGTTCTCTTAACAAAATTTTTGATATTGGATTTTCTTAACCTTATAAAACTAGGATGGGTTTTATATCCTACAAAATCAACTCCATTATTTATTTTGAATATATTTGTTTTTGCTTGGGGGATTGTTAAGCATATACTTTTCAGAAATGTTTTGATTTTGTGCTTGCAGATGTGAAGCTCTTGCTTTGATTCTGAAAATATTAAGAAATCATCAACATACCTGAGATAATGCTTTACTTTTAATTCATGCTTTGCAAACTGATCCAGCTCATTAAGGTAAATGTTTGCAAAGACCTGGGAAGTTAAATTGCCTATTGGAATTCCTTTGCCCTTTCCAAATTGGGAATTATCGCTGTCTATGATTTCATTGAAAAGGTCTATAACATGTTTGTCTTTTATCCTTTTTTGGATCATCTCTTTTAATTTATCATGGTCCACACTTGGAAAATATTTTTTAACATCGCACTTTAAGGCATAGGCATTTTTTCCCCAAAAATAGTTTTGAACAATATTCCCCACTCTTTTTAATCCTTTATGTGTTCCTTTCTTTTTTCTGCATGCAAAGCTGTCAAAGATGAACCTTGATTCAAAAAATGGCTCTGTAATATTGCATAATGCGTGATGCACTATTCTGTCCTTAAAAGGAACTGCCTTAATAACCCTCTCTTTTGGCTCATAAACCTTGAAAACCCTGTATTTTCCTGTTTTGTAAGTTTTATTCTTCAATTCTTCTTGAATTTTAAAGAGCTCTTTCTCCAGGTTAAAAAAGTAATTTAATGCTTCGGGGTTTTTGGATTTGCCCTTTTTTGCTTTGTAAAATGCTTTGCACAAATTTTCAAAGCTTGTTACACTTTCCCATAATTTTTTGTAGGTTTTCATATTTTAATAAAAAAAGGATTGCAAGGTTCAGCCAAGGCTTACTAATTGCAATCCTTTGACTTTATTTTCGGCTCTTCTGCAATAAAAATTGCAGGCATTTTTTTAGCAGCCAGGACATTGTGCTGATGTAGTTCCCGTTATGCACTCCCCGCATGCCAAAGCAATTGCTTTCCTGTTCCAGGCATGGACATGCAGGCTCTGGCCAACAGCCATACAGTTCTTATACGGCTGGGAAGTACAGCAGCGAAAGCCGATGTTCGTGTTCGAGTTCGAAGGAGCGTTGTTCAAGTTCAGAGCAAAGACCCTAGCATTAGCACCATTGTTCCAGTTGCCGCCCCGGATGAACGCACAGAGCCGCAAACCTGTTTTGCTAATGCCTTTTTGTCTGAAACAGACGCCCCAAGAACACCAGCAAACGCGTCAAACCAGCACAAGCCTGTCCTTTTGAAGGACAATAAATGATTTTTTATTTTGCAAACTTTTTTATCAAACCCCCTAACATCTTACCAATTTCATTAATCATTTTGCTTGCTAATTCATATTTTTTGAAATTGAGCAGCTTCTGGTCTTTTGCAAGCCTTATGAAAATCCTTAATTTTTCCAGTTCCACATTTGTTTTCTTTAGAGTTTCTGTTTTGTCAAACTCACAATTTGAGGCAATAATCCCTTCCATGACATTTAATGCGGTTTTTTCAATTCTCTCTCCTAAAATATATTTCTCGCTTTTTGGGAATTTCTTAACAGTGGGGTATAGCCAAAGCAAAAACTCATACATTTTTTGAAATATCTGCATGTCTCTTAGCATTATGCCTTATCCTCCATCTTCCTGATAAGCCCGTTAAAGATTTTCATTTTCTCATCAAACCTGGCTACTATTTTTTTGCTTGCATCTTCAGGCATGATATTTAATGCACTAAGAACAAGCATTAGGGATTGTGTATGGGAAACATTGCTTCTTGCCTGGCTGTAAAGAACAACTTTATCTTCTGCGTGATATTTATTGTAGCCGTCAGCTAAAGAGGTAAGAATAGAGACTGCTTTATTTTTGGCTTTGTCAATTAAGTCAATAAATTCTCCCTGCTTGTTTTCCCGCTTATAGCTTTGCAGAGTCTGTATAACATGGATTACAATAGGAAAAACCTCTTCATAGGCTGAAAGATTAGTAAAGCCCTTATACAGT
The DNA here is from genome assembly GCA_964458955.1 of uncultured Methanosarcinales archaeon. Taxonomy (GTDB): domain Archaea; phylum Nanobdellota; class Nanobdellia; order Woesearchaeales; family CG1-02-33-12; genus CG1-02-33-12. Next base: position 518 of record CAYWLA010000141.1, on the reverse strand, counting down.
TTTACAGGTTGTTCAGTTTCATACTCATTTGGTGTTTCTTCCTGCATTTTCTGTTTTTCACCTCCAACAGCTTCTTGCTAAGCTGGCACGCATAGAGGGTTTTGCTTAAAAGCCAAACCCCCTTAACTCGCTTTGCTCGCAACCAAACAGCTTCCTGCTAAGCTGGCACGCAGGTCCAGCACAAATGGAAATCCATTTGATAAATTGTGCGACATGCGCTCACTGCGTTCGCTTAGTCCCACTCCTCGCTTTGCTCGCAACCAAATGGAAACCCATTTGATATACTGAGAAATTCCAAAGGAATTTCTGGTACACTGAAAAATGCAAAACATTTTTGGTGTCCAAGAAACCTTGGGTTTCTGAGTATCCCAAAAACCAATAGGTTTTTGAGGAGATTGTGCGACATGGGCTCACTGCGTTCGCTTAGTCCCACTTGCTCGCCTCTAACTATTTTCATACCTTTTCCTTAATGTATTGAGCAAACAACCTGCTTTCAATGAAATATTTTTTTTCTTTTT
>CAYWLA010000140.1:0-3435 GCA_964458955.1 uncultured Methanosarcinales archaeon | reverse complement strand
AAAGTATAAGGGTGCCTGCTAAATTTGATGATATTGTAGAAAAAGTAAAAAAATACCATGCTATAAAAAAAAGAAAAAAGTCACTTAAACCAGTAATAAAAGTTCAGAGTATTTGGCCTGCAATCAAAGACAATTATAAGGAATATTATACAATATTCTCCCCTTATGTTGATAATGTCTCAAGTAACCCTTTGATTGATTATCTTGGAAAGGATGATAACTCAAAAATAGAGTATGAAAAAAACTTTGACTGCCCTGTATTATACCAAAGGATTGCAATAGGGGCTGATGGGAGAGTTTTATTATGTTCCAATGATGAGATGGGAAAATATATTCTTGGAGATGTCAACAAGGAGGATATATACAATATATGGCACGGCAAAAGGATTGAATATGTGAGGGAGTTACATAAAAAGCATATTGGTTACAAAAAAATAGAACCATGCAAGGAATGTTATTTACCAAGAAAAACAATTAAAGTCATAGAAAAAAAAAGCAAAAAAAAGATATCTATTGATAAATATATTGGAAGAACTGATTTAATAGGTGAATAGAATATGAAAAGGATTGGTATTCATCAGCCAGAACATCTGCCATGGTTGGGATTCATTAACAAGGTGATGAATGTTGATGAATTTGTGTTATTAGATAATGTTCAGTTTAGAAAGAACTATTTTCAAAATCGAAATAAAATAAGAACAAAAGAAAGCTGGCAATGGCTTACAGTTCCACTAAAGAAGTTTCATAGTAATCAGAAAATAAATGAAATTAAGATATCATACAGTCAAGATTGGCAATCCCAAAATCTGAATGCAATCAAAAACAGTTATATCAAAGCAAAATATTTTGATGCATATTTTAAAGATTTCGAAAAAATATATAAAAATGAGTTTATGCTCCTGAGAGATTTAAATATTGAGTTGATAAAATTCATACTCCAAAAACTTGGGATACACACTAAATTACATATTTCTTCTGAATTACTGGACGACCCCGAACAAGGTGGAACTAATGTAACTTTAAATATCTGCAAAAAATTAAATGCAGACATTTATTTATCTGGAGCATTTGGTAAGGATTACCTGGATGTATCTAAATTTGAGAAAGAAGATATTGAAGTCAAATTTCAGGATTTCAAACATCCTATTTATAACCAATTATATGAACCATTTATCCCAAATATGTCTTCAATTGATTTGTTATTTAACTATGGAAAGGACACCTTAAATATAATAAAAGGAGGCAAAGAACAAAATGAAAAAAGTTCTTAACTTAAATGGAACAGAAATAGGAGAAAACAAACCTGTTTATTTTATAGCAGAAATCGCAGGGAATTTTTATACTTTTGAAGAGGGTAAGAGAATAATAAACTCGGCAATAGCTGCTGGTTGCAATTGTGTTAAATTTCAGACCTTTGATGCTGAGACAGCAACAACAAAGAAAACAATGTTTGATATGGAAAGTATTGGAAAAGTTCAGCAATATAAGATTCTTAAAGAATACCAGTGTCCAAAAGATCTTCAAAAACAGATTATGGATTATTGCAAGAAGAAAGGGATATTGGCATTTTCAGCCCCATCACATATTAAAGATATAGAATTTATGGAAAAAATAGGAAATCCCATTTATAAGATTGGTTCTGATTTAGCCTGTCATTTGCCTCTATTGAGGATTGTTGCAAGATTAAACAAACCAATAATTCTCTCAACAGGAATGTGCACATTGGAAGAGATTAGAAGATCTGTTGATACAATATTAAATGAGGGCAATGACCAGATAATATTGATGCATTGCGTATCAGATTATCCTACAAAACCGCATGAGGTAAACCTTAATGTGATTAGGACAATGCAGAAAGAATTTGGTTTTCCTGTAGGTTACTCTGACCATACAATTGGTCCAGAAATTTCATTAGCTGCAGTAGCAATGGGTACCCATGTTATTGAACGACATTTCAAACATCCAGACAACAAATCAGGACCTGATGAAATAATAAGTTCTGATGAAAAAGAGATGAGATACATAATTGAAACTACAAGAAAAATAGAAAAAGCCAGGGGTGATGGAATTAAGAGGCCATCAAAGAGCGAATATAAAAACCGGCTCCAGAACAGGGTTGGAATATGTTCACTAAAAGATATCCCAAAAGGAACTGTTATCACAGAAGAAATGATTGATATCAGAAGGCCAGGATATGGCATCCAGCCGAGATTTTTTGAGCAAGTTATTGGCAGAACAGCAAGGAAAAATATTAAAGCTGAATATCCAATCACATGGGATTTAATATAACCAAGGGTGCAATATGAAAATAAAATTTGGAAAAGAAATAGATTCAAGTAAGTTAAAGCAATCACTGGATAAAAAGGAAAGCTGTTTTCAGAATGAATTGCTTTGTAAAAATCTATCAAAAAATCATCATAATTGTTTTGTCTGTGGCTCATCAAAACATAAGCATATAGTAACTATTTATGGGTACAACTATGTGCAGTGCCTTGATTGTTCGCTTATTTACATAAACAACCCACCAACAAAAATTGAAATTGAAGATGCATATTCATCACCTTCTTATGATAATATGACTAACCAATTATATGCAAATCCATCAGTTTATGAATACAGGATAAAAAATATAGCCAAGCCAAAAGTGGAGTTCATTGAATCAATTGTAAAAAAGCGTGGAAAGTGGTTTGACATTGGCTGTGGAACAGGGGAAATATTGCATGTGACTAGAGAATTGGGATGGAAAGTAAAAGGTGTTGAGACTAATGCTAAAGCTGTAAAATTTTCAAAAGAAAAATATGGGTTAGATGTAGAAGAATCTTTAATTACAAGAAGTAATTCCAGCAAATATTTATCTGATTCTACTGTTGTTTCATTGTTTGGGATACTTGAGCATTTATTTGAACCAGCAAAATTAATATCACTAATATCAAATGCATCAAAAATGGGAACTTATCTTGTAATTGAAGTGCCACATTATCCTTCGATTTCATGCTTTTCACAGATTGCATTCCCAAAAAGTGTTAATCGCATTATGTCCCCACCATTGCATTTAATGATTTTCACATTAGAATCTCTTAAAAAACTTTTAAATGATAATGGATATAAAATTACAAATGTGTGGTATTTTGGGCAGGATATTTATGAACTAATCACAACATTGAGCTTGGAAAATCCTCAAATAAAAGGCAGTGAATTAGAAACTAAATTATTTGATTATATCAATAAGTTTCAAAAAATAGTTGATGAGTCGCATCATAGCGATGAAATATTAGTGATTGCTGTTAAAGAATAAATAATAAAATATCACACATAAATATACTTTTTTGACTGAGCAGATTAACATGAACAAAAATCAAATATCTAACATTGGATTGGTTATTCAGGCAAGAATGAGATCAAGTAGATTGCCTGGGAAAGTCTTGATGAGTTTAT
>CAYWLA010000139.1:0-3436 GCA_964458955.1 uncultured Methanosarcinales archaeon | reverse complement strand
TTTATAAACAAAATACAGTTCTTTTGCAATACAGCCCTGTGGTGTAGTGGCCAATTGAAAATCGTAGATTTTCAAAGCGTCTAAAATCTGCGATTTTAGACCAATCATTCAAGCCTTTGGAGCTTGAGACCGCGGTTCGAATCCGCGCAGGGCTAATTATGTTCTATGGTAACTTTTAGGATTAGTTATTTGGGTTTTTGGTTACAAAGTTCCGAAAACCTGCGTCCGCAGAGTTGAGAAAGAGGGCATCCGATAGATTTGAAACAATACTTTTTTAAAGTATAAGAACATATCAATTGTATTCATTTGCTTCATTCTCATTTTTTGTGAGAGGGTAGGGAAGCGGTTAAACCCGACAGATTACCAATCTGTTCCCTTAGTGGGTTCGCGGGTTCGAATCCCGCCCCTTAATGTCTTAGTGAAAACTATATTTGTTGGTCCCTCTTTCTCAATTGAGATTAAGATCAATATTAAATATGTTTACTTCGTTTAAGTGTTTTTTGTTTGTTAATTTTACTAATAATATCTTGTCTGATAATTCTATCAACTGATAATCTGTGATGTGTAAGTTGGAGAGGGCATTTTTAATTGGTTCCCTGTAGAAACTTGGACATATCAGGCTTGGAACAGTATTGTACTTCTCTAATTCAATTCCTTTGATGTGCCAAAAGCCCTTTTTGTTTCCTATCCTTTGGTTCTGACTCTTGATTTGACCACCTATATGCACCATCCAGATAGCGATGTTTCTTGAGTAATTGTTTTTGCAGTGCTTTCTCCATTCGCCAATATTGTCTGAACTATATGTGTACAAGCAACTATCAGAACTCGCTTCTTCTTCACTTTTTGTTTCGATTATCAATGCTTCTTTGTTCTTAATTGCAATAAGGTCTGGTCGGCTCAGACTACCTAAAATTTGACTTTCTGTAAGTATTCCATAACCTAAATCCTCTAAAGAGTGTATAACCTCTTGTTCAAAATCAGTCTTCTTTCTCATTTGACTATGAATCTCCCCTTTTATAAACGCATATGTGTAAGGATACTTAAATATTTTATGAAATTCATGGCAAATAGGGGACCTATTTCATAAGAATACCCTATTCTAAAAGGGGTGTCCCCTTATTTCATAATAAAAGAAAAATATGCCCGAAAAACAAAGCATATTTTCCCAAAAAAGACAGAAATCAGAAACAAAATTAGCAAACAAATAAAAAGATTAGATTGGCAGAAATTAGAGGAAAAAGGGCATTATTACGAACAAAAAGTCATTCTAAGCAAGTTGAATAGACTTACCAATTTGATAGAAAAATTGGAAAGAAAAATCAGAAAAATTGAGAGAAAGTTGACAAAGTTAAATTCTGCTAAATAATCAGCAATTTAACAGTTTGGTAATTTTTCCCAAGGGTTAAGGGTTGGGCAAGGAAAATCTCACAAAATAGAGTTGACCCCATTAAATTTTTTTGCCCGCTGCTCTCGTGCGCTAGTACACGAGCCCACAGCAATAGCAATGTCCGCCATAATAGCTGGGTCCCACATCAGTTTCGCAACTAATGTGTGCGCCATCGTCGGCGAAAGCGACCACGCATTGCATGCCGAGGTACCCTGTGCAGATGGTCGTACACGGTGCGTTGTACGGGAGGGCGGAGTGGTTCGCGCAAGCTAGGGTCGGTAGTGCATCATCCACATATTTTTTTGTGGCGGCGTCTTGGTTAGAGGTTGGATCTGTCAGGTTCGTTATCTTGTTTGAATTCATATCCAAAACTCCTCCTGAAATCTTTAATTTTGCACTCCCTGGATCCGTTGTCCCGATGCCGACGTTGCCAGTTGTGTCATTGACATAGAGATGTGTTGTGCCTGAGGCGTTTAAGACATTCAGGCCGCCTTTGATCTTTACTGGTGAGCTGCCTGTGATGTTGCCAATAACATTAAGGTCTTCTGTGATATTCAGGCTACCTGTAATCCTAAGCCAGCCATCAGCCAGGTTGTCAATGAATTCACCTAAAGCAAATGTTATTTTTTGCCCTAAAGTTATATTACCAGTTGCGTTAAGATTTCCAACAACCTCTAACTTCTGACTCGGACTCGTTGTCCCAATACCGACTTTATTTTCAGCAGAATCAACAAATAATACATCTGTGCCTACAAAGAAGTCGCTGGTCACATTTAACTGGCCATCCCTGACTATAACATTCCCTCCAAGAGTTAAAAAAGCACCTGCAATTAAAAGGCATGCTATTATAGCAAATGTTTTAAAAAGTCTTTTGGGTTTTATGGATGCTAAAAACCCGGTTTGGAACTTTTTTATAGTTTTATTCATTTTAGTTTTTCCAATCTAAATTGCAATGATTATTTTTTCTTCTTCTGGAAGCTGAATATGATCTCCTATAGAAACAGCTCTTTCAGTTATTGCCTTGAACTTTAGAATAAATAAAGCCTGTAAAATCATTAATCACCCCAATTCTGCTATTTTTCAAGTGAGGCGTGCTATATAAGTATTATTAGTGTATGATATATATTTTGGTGTGGTATCCTCAAGGTAATGTGATGGTGATAATATCTTTTATATGCAATTAAATATATTGTATTGTGATGGTAATATCAGAGGAACTTACCCAAAGAATTAGAATTAGTAGATATAGAAAAGGAGTGTTAGAAAAATTAGCTCAAGGTATTAAAAGTCCTAGAGAACTAGAAATACAACTTAACATTAGGCTCAATCATATAAGCAGAACCTTAGCACAGTTAATAGAATTGAAATTAGTTAAATGCCTAACACCAAATCTCGGTAGAAATAGACTTTTTACCATAACTAAGAAGGGCAAAAGTGTGGTTAGGAAAATAAGAGGAGGAAGAGTTAGGAAATTGTTAAAGGAATAAGTTTTATAAGCCAGCTTCATTAGGACTAAGTTGTTTTGTGCTATAAATCCCGAATTTCGCTTCAAAACTCTTTTTAGCTCTAAATTCCTTCTTTCTGTCAATCTGGGATTAGTTGATGGGAATTTTATCAAAAATTGTCAGAATACTGTAAACTTCAGTTTGCAGATGAATGACAATCTTTCTGACAATTCACGAAGAAATGCTGAAGGCATTTCTTGTGTCCCAGAAATTTGTGAAACAAATTTCTCAGGATTTTCAAATACTGTGGACTTCAGTCCATAGTATTTATTTGGCTCATAGCCACCACACACATAAACCACAACTTAACTCTCGCCCAGCCAGCACAGATATAGGAAAACAGACAGAAGCACATTAGTGCCTTGTGCAACTTCCAGCCCTGCTGGCTGGGTATTGAGATACGCCTCTACGAGATACGTGCTACCAGTCTATTGAATGATAGTGTCAAAATCGCAATTTGACGAAAGCTTTTTAAATGAGTTCTGTTTTCTTTTTCATATCAAGAGATAATCCGGTCAAGGCTGGGTTATACTGGAGACAAGAT
>CAYWLA010000138.1:0-3448 GCA_964458955.1 uncultured Methanosarcinales archaeon | reverse complement strand
TTATAAGAAAAGTGCATAATAATATTATTATTAAAAAAATATGTTCTTTTTTCATGTAAATCATGTTTTATAAGTTTTTTTAAATAGCTTTCGAAAATCTTATTGGCTTTTTTAGCCAGCATGCAAGGCCTATCAGGGCCATTACAACAGACATAGAAAGTATTAGCATTGAAACTGCAACAGCTGATTCCCTGCTGATTCCAAGAAATGAGAACAGCACTATTAGTGTTATGTCCCTTGTTCCAATGCCTGATATTGATACTGGGATGAGGGTTATCAGGCCTGCAATAGCAGCACAAATCGAGAGATAAACAAATGAAATGTTAATATGCAAGGCCATGGCTAAAAGAAAAGTCTGTGTAAAGTATATTAACCACACACTAAGTGTTAATAGAGATACAACATATAACTTATTTTTATCCAAAAGTTTTAAGTCATTATAAAAATCATTAAAGTTAACCTTAATTTTCTCTTTATATTTTTCTGGTATAAAAAACCTAAACATATTTCTTAATATGCCCTTGGCAGTCTTCTTGTTTGTAACTGCAAAAATGATTATTAAAAGAAATATTATAAAAATAAAAGATAAAATATAAACCTGTTTTCTGAATAAATGTATGAAAAAAAACATCCCTATGTATCCAAATATGATTAAAAACAATAAATCAGCTATCCTGTCAATGAATACGCTAACAAATGATTTTCCTACTGAATTCCCGTCATTTTTCAGATAAAGAACTTTAATGAAGTCCCCTATCCTGCCAGGTGTTAAAAGCCCAATGTAAAGCCCTGAACCATACATCAGGATTGAATCTGATAATTTGTAATTAATATTCTGGATTTTTTTAAGATAGTTCCACCTATATGCTTTTATTACAATCATTGGCAAGAGAAGCAGGGCAGCAGCAATAAAATAATACAAATTAATATCCATTAATAGCCCAAAAAAACTCTTTAGGTCTATTTTGCTTAGGATAACAATAAATAAGATTATTCCAGCAAACTTTAAAATCATGCTTTTAATTTTCATATTTTCTCACACACAAATATTCTTCTCAAACCAATGTATTTCATTAAATTATTTTTGAAAATCCTTTCAAAGAACTCGCCAAATTTTGTAAGAAACCTTGGCCCGAATGCTATCAGCACAACAGTTTCTTCTTTTTTTATTTTTAATCCGGAATTTTTTATGTAGTTAATCATTTTTTTTCTTGAGATAAACAAGTGCGGGCCCTCGCTGTGGTGTATCCCTGTTACAGCAGCAAACCAATGGACAAATTCCCATAATGTGTTTGGCATTGTTATAAGCACTTCTCCTTTTGGTTTTGTTACTCTTGCAAGCTCTTTAACAGTTACTTCTGGGTTAGGCAGATGCTCTACTGTCTCAAAGCAGAGAACATTGTCAAATGTATTGTCTTTAATAGGGAAGGTTGCTGTTTTTATCAGCTTCGTTTCAAAGTTAATGCCTTTTGATTTTAGAGATTCTTTTGCTATTTTCTGCATCTTTTCAGATACATCTATGCAGACAAATTTCAGGTTTTTCTTTTTGCCAGCAAAATATGATGTTCCGTTTCCTGTTCTGGAGCAATAATCAAGAACATAGGCATTGTCTTTGATATCACTTAATCTGTATCCGTCTGTGAACCTCCTGAAATATGAGTATGTATCTTTATTAATGTCATCATAATCATTTGTCCTGTCCCAGTGCCTGCCAACATCTTTTAAGCTCCACCTTCTCTTAGTTCTTGTTCTTTTTATGATTATTTGGGATATTGCCCAGAAAGGGATTATTCTTCCAAATGCTTTGATGAAAAGCATTATAATTTTTAATGCTAATGAGTCCCCTATTTTCTTGTGCTTTATGTTATGCCAGTGCATCCTAAGGAATTCTTTTTCATCAATCTTCTTATTTGTGATTAAAGTATTTTCCATTAGTTTGTTTCCCAATTCTGTTCTTGGGAGCACAACAGAGCTATTATCCCAATTCCATGCATCACCAACAGAGATGTCTGCAAGCTCGTTTGTATAATCCCTGCATCTTAAGCAGCCTTTTGGAACAAACATAAGATTAAGGAAATCATAATACCCTTTTGGAAGAAAATAATGCTTTTGATTTGATATTGTTGTGTGGCCTTCTGGATACTGCTGATATTTTTTTGGCAGAAACTTTAGCTTTTGTTTTGTTTTTATTAAGAATCCGCCTGGATAATCATTGCCCCTATATTCCAAACTTTTTATTTGAGAAAGCTTTATTTTTGATTTTTTTATAAGAAATTCTGTTGCCCTGAAAGGCATGTTATAGCCGCAGAAAAGCCCTATTAAGAGCTTAATATTTTTATACAGGCCTTTTTTTTGCAATTGTTTTATTGCTGTTATATGGCATGGCAATCCTACTATTGCAAGATTAAGTTTTTGATTATTATTTGCAATTTCCAGAAAATCTTTTAAATTGATTGTGCTGTATTTTGAGCCTGCAGCAGAGATTATTTCTTCTGGCTTTTTTGCAAGTGTTACTTCATATTTCCATGGCTGCTTTTTGCTCATTGAAACAACAATTGCTGCATCAATAACCTTACTCTTTAAGGCATAAATCAATGATTCGGTTACAAAACCGCCTGAAGATGATTTTTTTAATATTTCTTCATCTTTTGACTGGCATATGTAAATATTTTTGTAGCTGCCAATATAATTTTTCATGAAGTCACCTTTTCTTGGCTATTAAGTCAGCAACCAACCCAATGAGAAATATCTGCAATGATGAGAGCAGAATGACAATAACTGTTATGTCTGCAACAAGGCCTATATAAAATTTTGTGTACAGGAAGACTAATAATCCTATTAAAAATAATAGCATGCTTACTGAAAAAAAGACCTTGAATGGGTTGAAGTATGTTGCTATCCTTGCTATTAAGTTTATGAAATTAACAAAATCCTTTATTGGGTGGATAGTTGATTTGCCTTTTCTCTTGAAATAGCTTATTGGAACATATTTTACAGTGTATTCATTTGTCAGGCATGCAAGTGTGATAGTTATTGTAAAAGAGAACCCTGAAGGGAATAAATTCCAGAACCTTAGTGCAATGTCTTTCCTGAATATCCTTAGTCCGCAGTTTATATCGGGAATTTTTTTGCTGCTGACAAAATTTGCTAGTTTTGCTATTATAAACTTTGCTGGTTTTCTTAATAAAGGGACATTATCATTTTTTCTGTTTCCAACAACCATATCATACTTGTCTATGTGCTTAAGAAGATTTGGTATTTCCCTTATTGGGTATGTGCCGTCAGCATCTGTTATTAAGATAAGGTTTCCCTTTGCGTGCTTTATTCCATCTTTTAGGGAAGCGCTGTAGCCAAGATTGTATGGGTGGCTTATAACATTAATTCCTTTGATATTTTTTAATATTTCCAGGCTTTTGTCTTTTGAGCCGTCGTTAACAGCTATTATCTC
>CAYWLA010000137.1:0-3475 GCA_964458955.1 uncultured Methanosarcinales archaeon | reverse complement strand
AATGAAATATGATGTGGTTGGTATTGGATATCCGCTTCTTGACAAGGTTGTGGAAGTGAATGAGGATTTCATACTAAAGAATGGCCTCATGAGAAACAATATGAACCTTGTAAATATTGATAAGAGCAAAAAGATACTTTCTATGCTTACTAACAGTTCCGTAAATGATTCTGCAGGGGGAAGCGTCCCAAACACCCTTGCAAGCGTATGCAGCCTTGGAGGAAAATCCCTTTTCATAGGGATGATAGGCAATGATAATAATGGTAACAAATACCGCAGGTTAATTGAGAAGTTAGGAATTACAATTAACCTTAAATCATGCGATGAAATCCAGGGCACATCTGTTATTATGGTAACTCCTGATGCTGAAAGGACAATGGCCACCTGTTTAGGGGCGGGAATGAATTTAACCAAAGAGCATATTAATCTTGATGATATAAGCAACTCGAAAATCCTTCATATTGAGGCATATCAGCTTGATGGTAAAAAACAGGCAGAGGCAGTATTTTATGCAATGGAACATGCAAAAAAGAATAATATCTTAATCTCAATTGATTTGGCAGACCCTGCGCTGATAGAAAGGCATAGGAAAAACATAAATAAGATAATAAAAGATTATGCAAATATTATTTTCGTTAATGAGGATGAAGCAGAAAAGCTTACAAACAAAAAACCAGCTGATGCAATTCAAGAAATCAAGAAATTCTGCAAGATAGCAATAATTAAGATTGGTAAAAAAGGCAGCCTTGTTATGGATAATGATGGCCTTCACAAAATAAAAGGTTTTAAGGTTAATGCAATCAACACAACCGGAGCAGGGGATGCTTATTCTGGCGGCTTTCTCTATGGAATCTCACATGGCTTTGATGTCAAAACCTCAGGAAAGATTGCTTCTTATGTTGCTGCACAGGTTGTTGCAAGCCATGACTCAATGATAAAGAGAAATATTCAGCAGGAAATAGCAGGCATTATCAAAGGTTAATTCTTTCACCCATTTCAGGTATCTTTGTTTTTATGCCAAGTTTTTCAACTTTCTTTGCAAAGGCTAACATGGCATCTTCTTCGCCATGTACTATGAAAACTTTTTTTGGTTTTGGATTAAAAAATTTCAGCAAGTTAAGAAGCTTGCGGTAGTCAGCATGGGCAGAAAAACTGTCAATTGATTCAATATTTGCCTTTACTACAACCTCTGTTCCCAATAATCTTACTCTTTTCTCACCTTTTTTAATGTAATAACCAAGAGTGCCCTTAGCCTGATATCCTACAAAAAGTATTGTGTTCTTTTTGTTCCAGATATTGTGCTTTATGTGATGCTTTATCCTTCCCCCTGTACACATTCCGCTTCCTGCAATTATTATGCATGGCTCATGAAGGTTGTTAAGCTTGATTGAATCCCTCACATGCATTGTGTACTCAAGACCTGGAAATGAAAAAGGATTATCTCCTGATTTTATCAAATCCTTTATCCTTTTGTTGTAAAGAGAATAATGTTTTTTAAAGACTTCTGTCACTTTTATGCCCATTGGAGTATCCACATAGACCTTTATTCTTGGAATCAGATTTTTTTCCACAAGCTCATTTAGGTCATACAAAAGCTCCTGTGTTCTTTCAACTGCAAAACATGGAATTATAACTTTTCCGTGATTTTTATATGTTTTTAATATGACATCAAGAAGTTTTTGCTTTCTTTTTTCTATTGGCGGATGTATCCTGTCACCGTATGTTGACTCAATAAAAACATAATCTGCCTTGTTCAGATGCACTGTATCATTTATTATTGGCGTGCTGTTTTGGCCTATGTCACCTGAAAAAACAATTGTTGTTTCTTTTCTGCCCTCATTGACATTTAGTTCTATTATTGCAGAGCCAAGTATATGCCCTGCATCATAGAAAGCTGCATTGATTCCTTCGCATGGCTGAAAACTCGTTTCATAATTTACTGTCCTGAAAAGCTTCATTGCCTTTTCAACATCATCCTCTGTATATATCGGGTTTCTGGGTGGAAGTCCCATGCGCTGTCTTTTCTTGTTTTCAAACTTAACATCATTCCTGTTAACCTTTGCAGAGTCAAGCATAACTATTTCTGCTATGTCTTTTGTTGCAGAAGTGCAGTAAATTTTGCCCTTAAAGCCCTCCTTAACAAGCTTTGGGATCCTTCCGCAATGATCAAGATGTGAATGTGTAAGAAGAAGCGCTGAATATAATTTCGCATTGAAAGGAAGCCTGTCATAGTTAATCTTCATTAGATTCTTGCTTCCCTGAAACATCCCGCAGTCAACTAATATCCTCTTTTTTCCAGTGACCAGACTATAGCATGAGCCGGTAACTGTCTTGGCCGCTCCAAAAAGCCTTATCTCCATAACTTTTTATTTTAACTACTGGTATTTATTTGTTTTCTTTGTTAAATGTGTTATATGATATAAATATTTTTAAATATATCTGTTTGCTTAAATTAAAAGGTGATATTATGACAAGGGGAAATTTAAGTATTCTTGCCTGTGAATCAGGAATACCTTTTGCAAAGAAAATCGTAAATGAGATTATTAAAAAAAAAGGAGAGGTTAAATTTATTAGTTTTAATGAAATTAAATTTGCAAACTCAGAAAGAAAAACAGTTATAAAAGAAAGCATAAGGGGATCAGATATTTATATTATTCAGGATGTTGAAAATTCTGTTAATGATTGCTCTGTTGATGAAAATCTAAGAGCACTAAAAACAACTATTGACGCTGCTTATAGAAGTGATGCAAATTACATAACAGCTGTTATCCCTGTATTTCCCTATGCAAGGCAGGACAAGCAGGAAGGAAGAGAGGGTATAACTGCTGCAGCAGTTGCAAGAGAGATTGAAGATGTTAATGCAGACCATGTTATAACCTTAGATGTGCATAATGAAGCTATTGCTGGATTTTTTAGAAAATCTAAATTTGAGAATTTACATGCTTCTAAGAATATTATTAATTATATTATAGAAAATGAAAAAATGTTTGACCTTAAAAATTTAGTTGTTATGTCTCCTGATGTAGGTGGAGCAAGAAGAGCAAAATATTATGCTAAAAATTTTAGAACCTCTTTAGTTTTTGCCTATAAAGATAGAAATTATAATACACCCAATTCCATTGGAGATATTCAAATAGTAGGGGATGTTAAAGGTAAAAATATTTTGATAGTAGATGACATGATTGATACTGCTGGAACTTTAATAGAAGTGGTTAATGCAGTTAAGAAAAATGGAGCTGAGAGAGTATATGTGGCTTGTAGTCTTGCTTTGTTTAATGGGCCGGCCATAGAAAGGATAACAAAAGCTTATGAAAAAGGATTTTTAACAGCTGTTATTGGAACTGATGCTGTTTATCATGGAGATGATTTCCAGGAAAAAAATCCCTGGTACAAAGAGGTTTCTGTTGCAAGTTATTTTGCAGAGGTTATTATCAGGTTAAATCAGCATAAATCAATAAGCAAATTGCTTGAATAA
>CAYWLA010000136.1:0-3477 GCA_964458955.1 uncultured Methanosarcinales archaeon | reverse complement strand
AATGAATAAATTTTTACTGTATTTTTCATTTTTGCAAACCAAACAGAATTCAATCTAGGCTGCATATTTGCTCGCGATGGTCGTTTCTGATAGATAATTACTTCTTCAATTGCAACAATTTTATTTTTATCAATCGAGGAAGTAGACAAATATTCTTTTTCCCCATCAAACTCATCTATCCCACTTCCAAGAATTTCAAAATAATTCTTATTTCCTAACTTTTTTGTTGGCCAAAATATCTTTTTCATAATTAACTCAATAATTCTTTTCTCTGTGGCTCTCCGAAAATATTTTTATTTTTCCCGACAAATTTTTTAACTTTTTCTTTAAATAATTCTTCTCGATTTTTTGCAGTTTTAAGTTGAATATATAAATCATTTACCACTTCTGGATAAATCTTTAACCTAGAAATACAGTCAAGCCAATCTTCAAAAATTGGTTCGGAAACAGAATTAATAGCCCCAATCATTGATTGAACTGACCATATTCTAGTGTTGTCTACCAATTTAAATTTCAAATATTTTAGAAATTGAACAAATCGTTCATGGTGAGAAATCAAGGATGTAAGAATATTATGGACTTCCTCATCTGTTAGATATTCTTTTAGAGAATACTGAATAATAACATCGGGCAAACTTTTTGATCTAGAAAATATTGCGTTTTTAAAAACCTGTTCGTTTTCAATCAAACCTATTAATTCTTTTTTGGAAACTAAACTTACTATATTATCTATTGGATTATTAGTATCGCTAATAAAATTACTGATTATATTAGTTAATTGTTCCTTTAAATTATTCTCTTGATAGTTTCTCAATGCCATAGCGATTTTTACCAGTAACTTTTTTTTAATCCAGTCAGGACTTTGATCATATTTACTAATAATTGTATTAGAGATATTTTGAATTGATGTAATATAAGAAGAATCCGGAGTATCTGGATAATGAATCTTACCCAATAGTTGTTCTATGGCCCCCAAAACTTGCCAGACATTTTCACCAATAGAAGGATGTATCATAATTTCGTTTATTTTATTGAGCGATGTCGGAAGTACTTGAGCAGTTATTGGTTGGGCATCTAAAATAAAACTAATAAATTTATTTGGTTGTTCATTTTTGTCAAGGCTTTTGATAATTTCATTAACGTTAACGATTTGAATAAATCTGTTTTTAGCATCTTCTAAAGAATTATGATGTTTTTTAATGCGTGCCCAAATTGAATCCATCGATATTAATTGAAATAGTTCTATTCCTTTATTTACTTCTATAGCCGGCTGATTAGCATCTTTAGTTGAAGTTAAAACGCCAATTATAGTAGATAGAAATCTATCATAAAACTCTCTCGGTATAATTCGAATAGCGTTCTCGTTCAATAGATTGGCAAAATTAATATCATTAATTGCACTAATGTAAATCCCTGGTTCATTCAAAATTTCAAAACTATTGGAAAAAAATTCTGTAAAATCTTCTAATTGCCCCTTTTGATCCGTCACCAAAATCTTCATTATTGAAATAAATACATTCAAAAGTTTAATTTTGTTTTCTTTATTCTTTCTAAGATAATCAATTAGTAAACGATTAAGTTTTTGGATATTGTTACTCTTTTTAATCCCTTTATAAATTTGTTCTAAATCCTTGTCTCTTTTTTCTTCCGCAGACAAGATAAAACTATTCCACTCTAAAAGAGTTTCCTCTTGTTTACTTTTGTGCAGTGAAAAGAAAACGTCGTGATTATCGGCATTTATAGAGGAAGTAATTTCCAAAAATTGATCAAGGCTTTCCCTATTTTCAAATTTATCATGAAAGGCATTAACGACTTCATCTAATTTCAATCCAGTCCTCAAAATTTTGTTTTCTATTTCCGTATATTCGCAAGGCCATTTCTGTCTTATAACTAAAATCTTTGCAAAAAATGCAATATTATCTAGCACCTCTATTAAACCTCGGTGCTTAACCAATAAATAAGAAGCGGTTAGTGAGTTAATAAATTGAATAATTTCTCTAGGATTGTCTCTAAATGCTTGCATCACTATAAAAGCAAGGGGAAGATTATTATTAAATTCTAGAACATTTGTTTCTCCTAATTTTTCCAAAATGTACTCATCTAATTCAATGTCTAATAATTTAGGAATTTTGAAAGTTAAATTGAAAAATTTTCTTAAAAATTCATCAGCGTCAAATTCTTTGTCATAAATACGGTAAAGATGGGCACTTAATGATTCGTTATCGCAAGGTATAAGAAATACTGAATTGTTACTGTCTTTATCTCTATCATCCTTATCCTTAGCCAAAAATGTTTTTATATCAGATAAAACACCAACCGCTTTTTCAGACGTTAGTCTATCAAGATTATCAATTATTACCAGTAATTTTCTCTTATTTAATTTTCTTAGCGCTTCGTCATAAAAATGTTCAAAGCCCTCAGCTGAATCGGTTTTATGTATTTGAATATGCCCTTGAGATAATTTAAATGAGTTTAAGAGAAAATAAAATAAGTTAATGAGAAATCCTAAATCTATAATTCTTTTAGATAGTTCTATTATATTTTCGGTTTTAATATAAGGAAGAATTGCGGATTTTAGGAAAAAAAGAAATAACGTAATTAAAACAAAAAAACCAAATATTTTAAGAAATAAATCATTAAAAATAATTCCGATATCCTCTTTTAGTGATAATCTTTGTGGTACAGTTAATGACTGATTTAATTTTTCCTGATATCGAAGTGAGCCATTAAAAATTTTTTTATCTAACTTTATCAAAAATTGTCTTCTAAAAGAATCCTTCTCGTATTTCCATACATCAAAGTAAAAGATTTTTAAACTATCATTTTCCTCCAAATTTCTCTCTATTAATTTACAAATGGATGTTTTACCACTGCCCCATTTACCATAAAGCCCTATCGTGAAAGGTGCTCTTACCTCTTGAATAATGTCAGTAAGTTTGTCAGCAATATCAGAATAACTAAAACGATCTATCTCTTTATTGGTTAATGGCTCATCTCTTAAGATATTAAATTTTGGTTCTTCTTTTTTCATAAAAGGTTTTTTTATCAAAATATATTATCTTGCTTTTTCCAAAATTTTATTTATATTTTCTTCAACTTTTTGTCGCTCTTTATTAATTTCCTCCAAATCTCTCACAATCTCCCCAATCGGTCTATATTCCTCTTCATCCATCACACTGACATACCTTGATGGCGATAGATTAAAATCTGCTTCTTCCGTTTCTTCTAAAGTAATAATTTTGCTCAATTTTTTAATTTCCTTGAATTTATCATAAGTTGAAATGATTTTTTTGATATTTTCTTGGCTTAAAGTATTTTGAGGCTTACCTGCGGTAAATTCTTTAGTAGCATTAATCAATAAAATCTTATTTCTTCTTTCTTTTGGTTTGTTTTTATTGAAAATAATAATCAATCCCGGAGCGCTAGTGTTGTAAAAAAGTTTTTCTGGAAGAAGAATAACACATTCGATCCAATCTT
>CAYWLA010000135.1:0-3499 GCA_964458955.1 uncultured Methanosarcinales archaeon | reverse complement strand
CAATTAAGATGCTGTACATCCAGTAAACATTTTTGGCCCAGGGCATCTTAGGTGCGAGAGTAATTCCCTCAAAATCCTTTAGGAATTTTGTATATGTCTCTGCAATCCAAATCTTCTTTTTGATGAATTCATCAGCCCTTTCCATCTGTGCAACACCAACAGCTGCCTGCAGGTTTGTCATACGGTAGTTGAATCCAAGCCAGTCATGCCAGTACTTTTTCTGTTTGCTCATTCCATGGTCTTTTAAGATCCTCATTGTTTCATCCAGTTTTTCATCATCTGTAAGGCACATCCCCCCTTCTCCTGTTGTTATTATCTTATTGCCATAAAAACTAAAACAAGATATATCACCAAATGATCCAACTTTTTTGCCCTTGTACTCTGCTCCATGGGCTTCTGCAGCATCTTCTACTACAAGCAGATTGTGCTTTTCTGCTATCTCAAGGATTCTGCCTATTTCGCAAGGGTGGCCGTATAAATGAACAGGAATTATTGCCTTTGTCTTTTCATTTATTTTTTCCTCTATCTTCTTGGGGTCAATTCCACATGTTTCCCTTTCAATATCAACCAAGACAGGCTTTGCTCCAATGTAAAGGACAGCATTAGCAGTTGCAGCAAATGTAAGATTTGGCACTATTACTTCATCTCCTGGCTTTATTCCTAAAGCAACTAGTGCAAGATGAAGGGCAACTGTTCCATTGCTTACAGCAACACCATATTTTCTTCCACAAAATTTTGAAAAAGCATTCTCAAAATCAGTAATAAACCTGCCTTGGGAAGAAACCCATCCTGTTTTTATACATTCTGTCAAGTACTTAAGTTCATTTCCGTCAAGTAATGGCTCTGCTATTGGAATCATCTTAAAAACTCCTAAATTTTATATTTAAATAATCTTCAAAAACAAAACTATTTCTTTTTTCTCTTTAGTATTTCAATATTGTGTGGAAAGTTCTGGGCATCCCAGGGGAAAGTTTCCCCCTTTAAGTGTTTTTCCCATCTTTCAAGGTCAGCCTTTACCATTATTGAAACAAGCTCCTTGAACTTTATCTTTGGCCTCCATCCAAGGACTTCTGATACCTTTGTGTAATCCCCCCGCAGGTAATTGACATCTTTTGGCCTTTTGAGCATTGCGTCGATTTTAACATATTCTTCCCAATTCATGCCAGCCAGTTTAAATGCTGTTTCTACAAATTCCTTTACAGAGTGGGTTTCATTGGTTGCAATTACAAAGTCATCTGGCTCTTTATGCTGCACTATCCTCCACATTGCTTCAACATACTCAGGTGCATAACCCCAATCCCGTTTTGAATAAATATTCCCCAAAGAAAGATTTTTCTGCAGACCAAGCTTTATTTTTGCAACTGCGTTTGTTATTTTTCTTGTAACAAACTCAAGCCCCCTTAATGGGGATTCATGGTTGAAAAGTATGCCATTTGTAGCAAATAAACCATATGCCTCCCTGTATACTTTTGTAATGTGGTATGAATATAACTTTGAGACAGCATATGGTGAGCTTGGCATGAAAGGTGTTTTTTCGTTCTGTGAGCCTGTTGCATTATCACCATACAGCTCTGAGGTAGATGCCTGGTAAAATTTAATGTCTTTGTTGAGGTGCCTTATTATCTCAAGAATTCTTACAGAGCCCATCCCATCAACATCAGCAGTGTATAACGGCTGGTCAAACGAAGCCCCAACATAGCTTTGCGCTGCAAGATTATATATTTCATCAGGCTCTGAAATTTTTATTGCCTCTAACAAAGCTGACATA
The DNA here is from genome assembly GCA_964458955.1 of uncultured Methanosarcinales archaeon. Lineage (GTDB taxonomy): Archaea > Nanobdellota > Nanobdellia > Woesearchaeales > CG1-02-33-12 > CG1-02-33-12. Next base: position 1,731 of record CAYWLA010000135.1, on the reverse strand, counting down.
TCACACATATCTGCAGGAATTAATGTAATCTTGTCTAAGACACCCAATGCCTGCAATCTCCAGAAGTTTGGTGTTGATACCCTCCTGAATGTTCCAAATACCTTATATCCCTTACTCAATAATAATCTTGTTAAATATGGACCATCCTGTCCAGTAACCCCTGTTAATAAAGCCCTTTTTTTCATCTTAAACTACCCCCTTGTATAGACTATTTGTCTTTAATATTTAAATTTATCGCACTAATTTTTCATATTCTTCTAGGAATCTCTCTCCAACATGCTTTACTGAAAAACTTTGAAGAACCTTTTTATGCCCTAAATTCGCTATTCTTTTCCTTAGATTTTCGTCTTCAAGCTGTTCTAATATAGCTTCCTTTAATTTTTCACTGTTTTTTATAGGCACAAGCCTGTCACTGATTTCAGGAACATTTAAGTCCTCTGTTCCCCCGCAGTCTGTTGAAACTATGGGGGTTCCGCAGCTTAAAGCTTCCAAGATTGTGATTGCAAGGCCCTCCTGCAGAGAAGATAAAACAAATAGCTTTGCCTGGCGATAGTAATCGGGAAGGTATTTTATATCCACAAAGCCCTTGAATTCAACGGATTTTGCTATTCCCAAATTTTTTGAAAGCTGTTTAAGGTTTCCCTTTTCCGGGCCATTGCCAACCATATACAGCTTTAGTTTAGGGAATTTCTTCAGAATATTCTTAAAAGCAACTAAAAGGTAATCAAGCCCTTTTCTTTTGTCAAGCCTGCATACAGTAAGCAGATAATCCTCATTAAAGGTTATTTTGTTTTTGCCATTCTTTGAGAAAAAGTCAGTGTCAGTAGGATTTGCCAGAACTTCTAGTTTTTCTTCAGGTAATTTAAATTCCTTCTTTACTGTTTCTTTTGCATAATTACAGGTTAAGAAAACCCTTTCTGCAGAATTATACAATTTTTTTTCAAGTTTTATTAGTATAGGTATGCTAAGGGTGTTTATCTGGCCCAGAAGCCACGAAGCAGGCCTTGAAAAATCCCTTGGTTTAAATACCCTTTTCCACTCGTCCCTGAATGTTGTTGCAGCCCAGCATATATATTTTTTCTTTGCCTTATAGAAAGGTGTTGCCTCAAAGCAGCTTCCCCCTATCTGATGAAATACATCAAAGTCTTTTGTGTGTTTCTTCATAATGCTGCCATAGAGATTGTAGTGCGGCCAAAGAAAGGGTATGTAACTTTTAGTGGTTATCAGGTTGTTGCCTAGCTCCTTATTGTAAGGCTCAAAATCATCATTAAAAAACAGGTTTTTCTTTATATTAGAAGAGAACATCACTTTAGGGCTATATCCTTTCTTATAAAAGAAGTCACAGAGAAGGTTAACTTCATTAGTAACGCCCCCAGACATTGTAAGCGGCTTGGTTGATATGCATATTCTAGTGTCTTTAGGTATCATAAAATAATGTATTTATTAATTCTTTTAAAATCTTTTGGTTTAAATGAATTTGTTGCATAAAACAATCTAAATTGAAACCTTTTATCTTAAATTTTAAGGTATTTTTCAAAAAAACCCTAAATTTTCGATAGATTTAAATAATATAAGGTTTTTTTAAGAAAAATATGAGAAAAACAAGAGAATTAGATAAAAAAGACTGTGTGATACTAAATCTTCTGCAAGAGAATTGCAGAATGTCTCTTACAGATATTTCTAAAAAGGTTGGTCTCTCAATTGATTCTGTAAAAAAAAGAATAAAGAGAA
>CAYWLA010000134.1:0-3526 GCA_964458955.1 uncultured Methanosarcinales archaeon | reverse complement strand
ATATATAACTTTCGAGAAAAACTTAATATGATTTGTTATGTGAGTTATTATGTGAACTGCTTTTTAACTTATTTTATTAAGCGATTGCATATAACAATTATTTATCAAACTTTTTGTTTGTTTGACTCTTTATTTAAGAGCTATAGCAAAATTTTATAAATTAAGCCGTGTTATAAGAATCATTAGGTTATGAAATGAAAAATAACAGGATTTATACTGGGATATTCTTGATTTCATTAGCAACCTTGGCCTTAGAGATTAGCTTAATTAGATTCTTCTCAATATCCCAAGGGTATCATTTTGCATTCATGGTAGTGAGTATTGCCTTATTTGGTATTGCAGCCTCTGGAACCTTTTTGACAATAAAAAAAATAAAAAACCCTTTATTTTTTTCATCAGTATTATTTTCTTTATCTGTTTTAGTTGGTTTTTTTATTACAAATAAGATTATCTTTGATCCATTTCAAGCAATCCTAAATTTTGAGCATATCTTTATCTTGTTGATTTACTACATTTTTCTTGGGCTTCCTTTCTTCTTTTTTGGGATTATAGTTGCATACTCTTTTTCAAGATTTCAAAAAAAAGCAGGAAAAGTCTATTTTTACAACTTATCTGGCTCAGCCATAGGAGCACTGGCCTCATTGTTTTTTATTTCATATTTCCATACAAAAACAATATTAGTTATTTCATTAATAGGTTTGATTAGTTCATTATTCTTTATTAGTAATTTAAGATCAAAAGCATACAAGAAGAAAATTATTTTCTTATTAATTATAATTAATATATTATTATTCCTTATACCCTTGGAAATAAATATTTCAGAATATAAAGAATTAAGCCAGGCCTTGAATGTTCCTGGCTCTAGGTTAATAGATACTAAATATAATTCATTTTCCAGGGTTGATATAGTTAAAAGCTCTTTTACAAGGTATGCTCCTGGACTAAGCCCTAGTTTTAACAAAACACTGCCAGAACAGATTGGAATAACAATAGATGCCAGCAGCATGAATTCAATTACAAAATATGAGAATCTTGATTTTATTGACCATCTTCCTTCATCAGTTCCTTATTTTTTGGGTGAGAATAAAAAAGTATTAGTAATAAACTCTGGGGCTGGTTTAGATGTTTTGGCTGGCTTGAAAAACAAGGCAAATGTAACAGCTCTGGAATCAAATCCTATTGTTATTAAATTATTAAAAAATGAATATGCATCTTACTCAGGGAATATTTATAATAAAGCAAATATAATCTGTGATGAGGGCAGGGGCTTTATTAAAGGTAATAAAGAAAAGTTTGATGCTATTATAATTTCCTTGGCAGGCAATGTTTTAAGTGGTTCTGCAGGGATTTCTGGTCTGAGTGAAAATTATTTGCTTACAGAAGAGGCTTTTGATGAATACTATAATTCCTTGAGTGATGATGGCTTTCTTATAGTCACAAGATGGCTGTTATTCCCTCCAAGGGAAAGTCTAAGACTATTTTCTTTGGCCTTGGAAATTGATAAAGATGCAAAAAAGACTGCAATGTTTCGCTCATGGACAACAGTTACACTAGTTTTATCAAAAACTGATTTAAACCAGAGTACTATAGAAAAAATCAAGGATTTTTCTGAAAAAAATAAGTTTGACATTATTTACTTGCCATCTGATTTTACTCCAAATAAAAATCTTAAATTCAAAGAGCCTTATTATTATAATTCTGTCCAGAACCTATTAAAAAATAAAGATGATTTTTACAAGGATTATATTTTTGATGTAAGCCCTGTAACAGATAACAAACCCTTTTATTTTAATTTTTTTAAGATTTCCAAAATTAAAGAATTATATAATATGATTGGCCAGAGATGGAATCCCTTTCTTGATTCTGGATTCTTGACATTTTTTGTTCTGATTCAGGCCTTTATTTTAGCCTTGATTTTTATTCTACTGCCAATAAAATTTTTTAATAAAAATAAAAAAATAAAAAAAAGTCCATTGGTTTATTTCTTTGCAATTGGCTTAGGTTATTTATTTATTCAAGTTGTTTTTATACAGAAATTCATTTTATTTTTAGGCCATGTTATTTTTTCCTCTTCCTCAATCATATTTTCAATGCTTTTATTCTCTAGCTTAGGTGCCCTGTATTCACAAAGGTTTAAAATTAAAAAATTAACTAAGATTATTTTTATACTCTTTATTTTAGTTATTCTTTATATGTTCTTACTGGATTTTATTATTGATTTATTTATTTCATTAAATTTAATCTTAAAAATAATATTAAGCATATTAATTACAGCACCATTGGGATTTTTCATGGGCTTTCCATTTCCCTTGGGAATAAGAATGATAAAGAAAGATCTCATAGCCTGGGCATGGGCTGTTAATGGGAGTGCCTCAGTTCTAAGCCCTATATTAGCTATTCTTATTGCATTATTCCTTGGTTATAACTCTGTTTTGTTTTTAGCTGGCCTGTTTTATTTAGTTGGAGTTATTTTTTCAAGGCCTGGCCTGTTAAAGGCACAAATCTAACTCCTGTTATAAATTCTGTTTCTAGTTCATCTCCTTTTTTAGTTACTATAGTTAGGGTTTGGAAACTTAAAGTACTGCCTAATGGAATAATTAATTTACCCTTGTCTTTTAATTGATTTAGCAAAGATGGAGGTATATGATTAGCTGCTGCTGTTATGATTATTGCATCAAAAGGGGCTTGTTCTTCCCAGCCAAAATAACCATCAGCATTTTTTACTCTTACATTTTTATAACCTAAGTTATTTAATCTGCTTTCAGCAGAGTCTGCCAACTCTTTAACTATCTCTATTGTATAGACATCTTTTACAATCTCAGCTAAAACAGCTGCCTGATATCCAGAACCAGTTCCTATCTCCAATACCTTACCATTTTCTTTTAACTGCAAGCTTTGGGTCATTAAAGCCACAATATATGGCTGGCTTATTGTTTGGCCATAACCAATTGGCAATGGGTTGTCATCATATGCCTGGTCTATTAAATAAGAGGGAACAAATTTGTGCCTTTCTATATTATTCATAACCTCTAAAACCTTGTCGTCATGTATATCCCTGTTTTTCAACTGATTTTGAACCATATCTTCTCTTAGCTTGGTATATTTATCAACTTGCTCACTGGTTTCGTTTTCTTCAACATAAGTTTTCAGAATAGGTTTGTTTATTATGAAGATTAAAGCAATAAACATTACTATTAAAATTAAAACTATTTTGTGAATATTTTGTTTATTCTTCATCTGGCTAATGTTTATTTACGAGTTATTTAGATTAGCTAATATATAATCTTTGCGTCCCAAGGCTAAAACTTTTTGTTTAATGCCTTCAAAGGAAATAATTATATATAAGATAAACTTCTTTTAGTATGGCATGTGCTGTGACTTAGTGAACACCAACTGACGAAAGGATGATGAACGGAAGTAACTTATGAGCACATGCCTTTTATTCTTTTAATATTTTTAAGAAGAAGTTAATCAGCAGGCCTAGTAACATTAACATCCTTAACCAGAACAGTGGGTGTTACAACTG
>CAYWLA010000133.1:0-3572 GCA_964458955.1 uncultured Methanosarcinales archaeon | reverse complement strand
TAGTAGCCCTTATTATATTGGTTATTCTTTTCTTTGCTTCATCTTTTTACAACAGATACAAAATAAACTCAGAAGCAGAAAAAATCATTGATTCTTTTGTTGTCGGAGATGAGGTTGACGAGCAGGCATTGAACAGATTTATGAGCAAAGACTACAATGAGCTTAAGAAAGAGCTTGGACTAACAAAGGATTTCATTATTCATTTTGAGGATGAGAATGAAAACCCCATAGAAATCAATGGAATGTATGGCTTTGGATATGAAAAATAAATTCTAAATATATATTCTAAAATAACCATTGAAACATATAAATGTTTAAATATAGTTATGGATACACTCTTTATAGTAGTATTGGGGGGTTTAATAATGCAAACTAAAGAAATATTTAATGTATTCTTCAGAGAGAAACCTGCAATGATGCTTGTTGAGCTTAAAAACGCAAAAAATGAGATTTATGCATCTTCTTTAGCAAAAAATATTGACTGCACTTATTCCCATGTTGTCAAGATACTTCAGGAAATGCAGAAAGCTGGCTTAGTAAACTTTGATAAGCAGGGAAGACTAAAGCTCTTAACATTAACAAAAAAGGGAACTGAAGTTGCAGAGCATATAGAAAGAATAAAAAACCTTTTGTAATTCTTTTTTAGAAAAATTTAAATATTAGTTATAATATATTTTATAATACTATTAAAAAACTATTTTTAATACAAAATGTTTGTCATAAAAAAAGAAAAAAACCAGATATTGTCATTGCCTGTAAAAGAGATAACAGCAAAAGAGGCAAAAAACTTCAGTTCTGACCTGGCACTGAAGATTCTTAAGCTATTGATAAAAAAGCCAATGTACCCAATAGAGCTTGCAAAAGAGCTTAAGGTTCATGAGCAGAAGATATATTATCACATAAGGAACCTTGAGAAATCAGGGATAATAAAAATTAACAAAAAAGAAATAAAGCAGGGAGCTGTTGCAAAATATTACTATTTAGACAAGCCGGCTTTTGTAATAAGATTAAAAGAATTTGAAGAAACACAGAAAATAATTCCAAAAAGCAGCTCAGAATTCTTAGAGCCTTTTATAAAAAACGGAGAACTTGACGCAATGATAATAGTCGGCTCTCCTGACCCCCACGGACCTGAAAAAGCCAGGTCAAGGGATGGCTATTATGGAATTGACCTTGCATTATTTTTAGGAACATTCCTCAACTATGTTCCAGACCTAAATGTAAGGCTTGACACAGAGGTAAGGCAGGAAGACCTTAAAAACAACCTCATACTTCTTGGCGGTCCTGTGGTAAATAACATAACTAAAGAGGTTAATGAAAAAATGCCAATATTCTTTGATAAGAACAACCATTGGGCTATAAAATCAAATATATCAAAGAATGTTTACCCAACAGATGAAACAGGGCTTATAGCCAGCTTCAAGAACCCGTTTAATAAAGAAAAAAGTATACTTCTTGTTGCCGGAAAAAGGTATTCAGGAACAAGGGCTGCAATAATAGCCTTCCTGAAATATTTCAAAGAAGTATCAAAAGGCAACATCCACAACAACAAAATAAAAGCAAGGGTTGTGGAAGGAATAGACCTTGACTCCGATGGAATCATTGATGATGTTGAATTCAGGGAGTGAGCTTAACAATCTTAGCAAAGCTTTTTTCTGCTTCATCAATAAAATCCTTTTCCATATCAGTGGGTATCACTGCTCCAGATGCACTTAAATGACCGCCCGCTTCACCATAAACCTTCTCAGCAATATCTGAGATTATTTTAAACAAATCAGCATCTGCTTTTCTGTTAGATATCCTTAAACTGACTTTTGTCTTCCCATTTAAAAGCCGTGCCATTGACATGACAAAAGTAGTTTTATCAAAACTATTTGAAGATGAAATAATTGAAGCAAGGGTTCCTATCATTGTTGCCCTTACATTGTCTTTAGCATTTATTATAATCATACCATCTCTCTTGATTATATTTTCAGAATCTTTATTCTCTTCATACCATTTCATTGTCTTAACAATCTCCCTTTTATACTTTGAGAGATTAGTTATTGCTTTTTTCTTTATTTTTTCATCATTCAAGCAAGCCCCTATCCCTAGAGATGCCTTGTTAAGCCTTCCGCAGGCATTCAGCAGCGTGGAAAACTCTTTTGCATCCCTCAATGGAGATTCTTTTTCCTCATCACACAGAATATAAACCTGGCCAAAAATATCCTCTGGCTTTTCCTCATCAAGCCTTTTCATTATAATTCCGGCAGATAGATTTTTAATTTCATCTCTAGTAAGATTAACAAGCTTTTTCCATTCATTTCCCTGTTTTGGGTTTATGCCCAACTGCTGCAAAAACTGTATTGCATTGCTTTCAGAGCCGGTTATACCTGGTATGTAAACATCTGTGCTGTACTGCAATAGCCTGTATAATGGTTTTGTCTGTGCTCCAAAAACCTTTAATCCCCTAATCACTTTTATTTTTCCTTTTGCCTTGGCAGTTTCAAGAATTTCATTATTAAGCCTTGAAAAACCATTATTTTCCTGTATATCACCTATTGCACCAATGATGGCAATATGAGCCATATCTTCATTTTTCCTGTTAAGATATTTTGCAAAGAAGTAAACAACACCTGCTCCTGAAATCTCCTTTGTTCCGTCAATTCCAAAAAGATGCGGATTGACATGGACTATATCATTGCCAATATCAACATCCTCTGGATTGTGATGGTCAAGAATAAAAACTTCCTTGCCGGCAAGCAAACTCTTTATGTCCTTTAGTTTTCCAGAGCCGATATCAGTAAAGAAAAAACAGCTGCAATCCTCCTCTGATATTTCTGATATAACTTTGCTGTTCAGCTGCTGAACAATAGAAACAGAGTATTTTCTGTTCTCAAGATTCAATGCGTTAATTAATATAGAGCAGGCACTGATGCCGTCAGAATCAAGGTGAGAGACAATTCTTATCTTCTCTTTTCTATCTAATTTTTTAAATCTTTCAGCTGCCTGCTTTACAGACTCCTTAAATTGTTCATAGTTATCCAATTTTATCCCAATCACTCTATAAGAAGCCTTATCTTATCTGGATCATATTTCCAGTCACTCTCAAGCTTCTTCGTTTTCTTGTAATATTTGACTAATTTTCTGATTTTTGATTCAGTTAGCTCTAATCCTCTTTTTGCAGGCATATCATGCTTGTTTGATTCCAGATGTTTTCTTAATTCAATGCTTCTTTTTATTAAAGCCATTAAGTCTTCTGGTATTTTTGATAAAAGATTTTTTTCTTTTAGTATTGCTGTTATGCTCTTTCCACTGACCTGTTTTATATCAGGTATTCCATAGACATCTCTTAAGAATAAGCCAATCTGGCTTGAGGTCTTTCCCTCTTTTGCCATCTTTGCTATCAATAGCTCTATCTCATTGGATTTGTATCTTATCCAGCTTAACTTTGTTGCTTTTGATGGCTTTGTTGAGCTAGCTTTTCCCTTTCTTCCTGAATACATTCTTGCCATTTTATTTTCTCCTAAGAGACCAAGAAAAAGAATCTTGTCTCCAGTATAACCCAGCCTTGACCGGATTATCTCTTGATA
>CAYWLA010000132.1:0-3598 GCA_964458955.1 uncultured Methanosarcinales archaeon | reverse complement strand
ATAAGAAACCTTACATTTTCATAAGATTCAAGCTCATAATTAAATAAGAACTGTCTATTTTCATTGTTGTCAAAGATTCTTACAACAGAAGGATTATATTTCAATAATTGCCTTACTATTTCGCTGCCAATAGAGCCTGCTCCACCTGTTACAAGGATTTTCTTTCCTTCAAAATATTTTTTCATCTTAACCCCCTCATAAGCATAAATGCTTCTGCAAGTTTAAATCCTGATTGTGCTCCCCTATATTTAGCTAATGCTTCTAAATTTTCAATTGATCTTGGGTGTGGAGATTTTTTAATAATTCCCTCATACTTTCTGAGAGCTTCTATTTTTAGTTTAAAAAATTTTTCTATGTTAACAAAAATGTTTGGTCTAAAAATAAACTCAGGCAATGGTGCAGACCACTCTGTTGAAGAGGGAATTTCATAACATAAAACCTCTTTTATTAGGTTTTTTTTCAATTCTTTTGTAGTTCCTCTTTCAGGCAGACGAATTGCTGCCATAGTAGCATTAAATACAACTTTATGATCATCATTCAGATCTCCATAATGGTGAGTGTATATTATTTCTGGTTTAAATTTGAGTATGGCTTTTTCAATTGATTGTACTAACTCAAGCATGGGGATAGTATTCATCTTTATATTAGGAAAATCAAAAAACATTGTGTTTTTAATACCAATAATATTTGCTGCCTCGCGTACCTGTAACAAAAAATCTTTATGTTTTGGTTTATTTTTTCTTGCATTAACGTGTTTACATAATATACAAGAGTAAATATTATCTCCATTTTGTTTATGATTTATTAAAGTTCCTCCTGCTCCTAATACTTCATCATCTGGGTGTGCACAAATAATTAAAATATTCATTTTATTTCACCTTTTATAAGTTTTTTCACAGTTTGTATATTTTTCTGAAATTCTTTACTATTTAAGTAAGGTATAGTATCTCCCTTACCATCTGCGATTGCAATTATTTTAGTGGGTTTATCAACATTGTCTATAATAATATCTCCCCTTTTTCCTAGAATGCCCCCGGAGATTATTGAAAAATTTTCTAAATTTCTGCTTTTTTGTCTTTTTATAAACTCTTCAGTCTGAAAGATAGTCTCTAATGCACCGTCATATCCTGGTTTCATGAATAAACAAAAAATTTTTATTTTTCTTTTCTTAGCTTCTTCAATAGCATCAGGGAATATTGTTCCATTTCCGATATCAATAATAATGCAACTGCTTTTGATTTTACAAATCATCTCTTTTGTTATTGCTGCTGTTCCGGGTGTTGTGCCTATTAAGATATCAGCATTTTCAGCTGCCATTAAATTTTGTGTTGTATAGTATATTTTGCTTTTGAGATAATCTGATTTTATTGTGTTTAGCCCATCAGAAATTTTTTTGAGTTTTCTTTCATTTTTTCTTGTCAGATAAACATTAACTCCTCTTTCAACAAGTTTGAGTGCTAGTTTGCTTCCTATATTGCCCCCTCCAATGATTGTGGCTTTTTTATCTTTTAAAGGGTATTTTATTTGTGCAATCAGGGCATCTGCTGCATCAACAGTAAGGTCATTTGGTCTAAAAGTGAATATTTTGCTTTCTTTTACAAGATTCCTTACTTTTAATTCTAAGTTAGTTATGTTTAATACTTTTGTTTCTGCATCCACAAATATTATTTCAACAATTCCATCAATTTCTTTTATAATTTCCTTCAGATATTTGTCTGAATTCAATAATATGTTGCCACAAATAGTTTTATCAGTTTCTCTTATAGAAGGGAAAAGTATATCCTTATTGTTAATGTTTGAAGTAGTTGCAATACTAAACATGGATTTCTTATTTTCTTCTTTAGCTTTTTTAATAATAGTTTTAACAATTTCTCTTAACTCTTTGAGGTATTTCATTAATCATCAACTCTTAAACTGTTTTCAATTAAATTGGCTATTCTTTCGCAACCACAACCATCAATTAGTTTTTTACCTTTTTCACTCATCTTTATTCTTTTATTGTAATTGTCCTTTAGTTGGATTATTGAATTTTTTAGTTCTTCTTCATTTAAATTTCCATATAAACCTAGGTTTTGCACTAATCCTAAGCTATTGATTTCTTTGATTGTTTCCAATTCTTTATATTCTTGAGTTAACGCAATACACGGAACACCAACACACAATAATTCGAATATGGTCATGCCTCCCCCTGATATTGCCAAATCCATATTATAAAATAATTCCCATGGTTTATCTGTATTTTTTATGATATTAATTTTTAATTGGCTTCTTTTAATAGATAATTCCCTGTAATTCTTAAATGCAGGACCAATTAGTATGTTGTATTCTAATTCTTTTGGTAAGTTTTTTAGGTTATCTATTATTTTTGGCATAATTCCATGATTATCACTCCCACCTTGGGTTATTAATATTTTTTTAATATTCTTTTTAATATTCTTTTCTTTTAAATGAAAATTTTTAAAGTTTTCATTAAGAATTAAATAATCAAAACTGTTTACTTCAATTTTTGGTTTCTTTAATTTATGTTTGTGCTTATACAAAACATTAATCAACATATCTGACAAAAATCTTCCGTCTCCAATATTATCTAAAGTTACTAAAAGTTTTGTTTTTTCTTTAAACAGTTTCATAATATTTTTGGGTATATCTAAAGCATCTGCAATAATGCAATCAAATGTATAATTATCTAATAATTGTTTATATGCTGATTCCTGTTCAAAGGAATCTGTAGGGACTTTGAGTATTTTCCAGTTATATTCTGCAATTTTCCTTATGCCATCATTCCATGAGGGCATTAAAAATAATATATCGTGTTTTCTTTTCTTCAATAAACTAGCAAGGTTTAACATTCTGTATATATGCCCCATCCCCATCTCATGATTACCATAGGTATAAATCAATATTTTCATGATTATAAATACCCCTTACTTTTTAACTTACAAATATTTTTTAGGTTTATTTCCAAGTTGCGTTTCTGCAGTAATTTAATTATACCTTTTACAAACTCAAAATCCTCTTTGGTATCAATGGTTAATCGTAAATCTTTGCAAGCAGATATTTTATCACACTTAGCTTTGACAAATAATATTTTGAATTTATTTTGATTTTCAAGAATATATTCGTTTACATGCTCACGATGATTCTCTTTTTTTCCTTCCTTCCAACTTTTTTTTAAAGCAGAAAAGGCTAATATTTCAGCACCTGCTCCCACTGGTAAACCGCTGTTTACTTCAGATTTATTTGATGAATAGTCTACATTATTCTGTAAATGCTTGTCAATCAAAAAATTTAAATTGTCTGCATCAATTAGAGGGTTATCCCCAGTTAATCTAACAATATGTTGTAATTTGAATAATTTTGCTGCTTGATAATACCTGTCAAGAACGTCGTTTTCACTGCCTCTAAAGCATAAAGTATTGTTTTCCTTACAAAAGTTTTCTATATCATCATCACATTTGTTAGTAGAGGTGATAATAATCTGTTTGTATTCTTTCTTTAATTTCTTTAATCTATCAAGGATATGCAAAAGAATAGGTTTCCCACATAAACTCATCAAGACTTTCCCAGGCAATCTACTTGATCTCATTCTTGCCTGAAT
>CAYWLA010000131.1:0-3644 GCA_964458955.1 uncultured Methanosarcinales archaeon | reverse complement strand
TTTACGGAGATAATGAACAGTGCAAGAGGACCACATCAATCCAAATCCAAGCTGAAAAGCTGAATATTAAAATAGAAACCAGAGGTTAGTAAGACGAAGCAAAATACTGATTGAAACCCGCTGGTTTCATTATCACAAAAATAAAATGAAAACACACAAAAATTTATTTCAAGAAGTCTGTAAATTTGAAAATCTTTATAAGGCTTATCTAAAAGCAAGAAGAGGAAAAATGAATAAGAAAGAGGTTCTTGAATTTACATATAATCTAGAAAATGAACTGCTTAAACTGCAATATGAACTAAAAAATCATACTTACAAAACTGGGAAATACAGGCATTTTATCATCTTTGAACCAAAAAAGAGAATAATATCTGCTCTGCCTTTTAGAGACAGAATTGTTCATCATGCAATTTGCAATGTTATAGAGCCTATCATTGACAAAACTTTTATTTATGACTCTTTCGCTTGTAGAAAAGGAAAAGGTACTCATGCAGGTGCAGACCGAATCCAAAAATTCATAAGAAAAGCTAAAAATTGTTATGTCCTTAAGTGTGATGTTTCAAAATATTTTCCAAGCGTAAATCACGAAATTCTAAAGCAAATTATAAGAAAAAAAATCACAGACAAAGAACTCTTGCAGTTGCTGGACCAGATAGTAGACAGCCCAAACCAAGGGACTTTTGATGAAATGCAAGAAGCACAAAATTCGGGGAATAAGGGGATTCCTATCGGCAACTTAACTTCACAACTTTTTGCTAATCTCTATTTAAATGAGATGGATAAATACGTAAAATACACTCTAAAAATAAGATATTACATCAGGTATATGGATGATTTTATTATTATGCATAAATCTAAGGCATATCTGCATGAAATAAAAGAAAAAGTCAGGCTATTTTTTATTTCAATGGAATTAACAATGCATCCAAAAAAAGCGAATGTCGCCCCAATAGTGCTTGGAATTGATTTTCTTGGCTATAAGATTTTTAACAATCACAAATTAGTCAGAAAAAGCACGGTCAAGAGATTTTTAAGAAACATAAAAATAAAGATTAAAGATTATGATGCGGACGTAATCAGTTTTGATAAATTACTTGAATCTTTTAATTCATGGGTAGCTTACATGGACTATGGCAATTCTTACAATTTGCAAAAAAGTTTGAACGAGAGGTGTTTTAAAAATGTTATGTAAATTTTCAAAAAATAAAGTATTGTTGATACTTGGCATCCTTATGCTCTTTTTATTAAATACAAATTTTGTTTTTGCTGAATATAATTACTCGACTGGAAGTGCGGTATATGGCATACTTGCTGACACTGGGAATACTAACATAACTGGCGCTTTGAATTTGACATTACAAGTTGGAACTTGTTTTTTTGCAAACTGCTCTGATATCAACTGGTCTGCGATTTACACCAACGCAACTTATACTTCTCTTGCATCTTTGAGCAATACAACCTATTTTCAGTACAGGGCAGCATTCTCAACACAAAATCAAAACTACACGCCATATTTATTTAATATTTCCATATTTTATACCTATCTTGACACAACTTCCCCTTTATTGAATTTTGTTTATCCTACTCCTGAAAACAATTCAGGAGCATCGGGACAGTTCACTATAAACGCTACTATTACTGAATTAAATCTTAAAAATGCAACTTTAAATTGGAACGGAACTTTAATCTTTTTTAATTCAAGCAATGAAACTCTGACTGATTTAGGGGATGGGAATTGGCTTTTTACATATAATAAGTCAGGACTTGTTGTTGGGCAAAGTTATACCTACTCTCTTTCTGTTTCAGATTATGCTGGAAACGCAAACAGCACAGAAACAAGGACAATAAGAGGGAATACTGCGCCAAGCATCGTCTCTCTGCAATATTCTCCGAATGATACTGCATCTCTGGATCCTGGGGTGATTGTTGCAATAACTATAAACGTGTCTGACACAGATAATAATTTTGATTCAGCAATATTGCAGTGGAAAAATTCAACAGATGGGTGGAATAATATTACAATGGAAAATCTTACTTCAAAGGATTATTATACTGTGTTAAATACAAGCCTAACTCTTCCAGATTATGAAGACAACTTAACTTTTAGGGTTTTAGTCAATGACACAACTGGAGATTCTGCAACAAGCAGCAATTATGCTATACAGAACTTTTGGGACTGTACATGGAATGCCACATCAGACTTGGGTCCAACTTCGGGCTGGGATGAAAACAAGTTTATAGGGAACATAACTCTAAACAACACAGGAGATTATAATTATTCAAATAAACACTGTTCTCTTGATTTCAGATTAACTTATGACTTAACCGAAGGCAGGGTGTATCTCAATGGAGATTATGTAAAGCCAACCAACATCATCACGATTGATGCCGGAGATAATTATGTTGTTGAGGTAAATGCAACTTTCTTGTCAGAGATTAAGAGCGAGAATGGGATAATAACTACAAGTGAAATAAGGTCAAGGTCAGCAACATCAAGCAGGGGTACAACCTTTGTTTTAGTATCAAATCAAGCAGGTCCTTATCTCTATCAGTCAATTACCACTTATCCAGCATCAGTTTATCTGACTTCTGGAAACTTTTCACTTAATGGATATGTGAGAAATTTGATGGGGGACGGCACAGAGAATAATACTGCTTATAATGTAAGCTTTTATTGGGATTTGCCTTCTGGGCTAATAAATTCATCTGGAAATCAAAATACTAGCTTTGATAATTTAACTAATAATAGCTTAATTTACAACCCCCTAATTGTTGGATTTTCAAGCTTGTCTTCTATGACTCCGGGTGTTGATGAAGTTTATCTGCATTCTCAAGGATATGATAAAGACGGAAACCTGATTGTTGATGCAAACAATGATACTTTACTATCAAATAGCATCAGCATAAATTTTTTATGCTACAACGCAAGTGATGGCATCTGCGTTTCTGGATGTGGTTACACTCTTGATTCTGATTGTAAAGCTCCCGAAACTCCAGGTAATCCAAGTGGAGGTGGAGGAGGCGGTGGCGCAGCTAGCACATCGGATACTATAATGAGCAAGGCAGATTTTGAATTTGTTAGAGGCAACACCAGCGAAATCATAATTCCTTTTATCAATAAAGATGAAAATACAACAATGACTAGCTTAGAATTTTCTTTAGAGGGCGATATTGCCAAGTATATTAGTGTTTCTCCTTCAAGTATTGCAAGTTTAGGACCGCAGGAATCTATAGATCTTCATTTAGAAATAAATTCTCCGGGATTTATCCAGCTTGGCAAACAAGCATTGGTTCTTGTGATTAAAGGTATGCTTGGAAAGGAAAGTTATAATGAAAGAAGAATAATTGTTCTTCAGGTAAATGACATATCAAAAAGCGATGCGGAGCAGTTAGTCAATGAATCGGGGGTATTGCTTGAGAGGTTTAAAGCAGCTGGTTTAAATTATTCAGAAGTTGACAGATTGTTTGACAGCATACAGGAATCTTTTAATGATTTAGATTATTCCACGCTTCAGGATTCATATAATAAATTGTCAGAAATTGTCAATTCAGCAATTGAATCAAAGAAAATAATTAGTGAGATAAGGAGCTTGATTGCAGATGCTAAGAAGAAAGGAATTAGTGTTTCTGGAACTGAAAAAATT
>CAYWLA010000130.1:0-3703 GCA_964458955.1 uncultured Methanosarcinales archaeon | reverse complement strand
TGCACCAACCCTTGCTGCCTCAGCCATTGTTGTGAATAACAGCGTTCAACCAAATACTGTCACATTAACTTTTAATGAAGCATTAGAACCAGTTCAAGCAGCAATAGCAGGAAACTGGACTGTTACAAATACTGGTGCTGTAATTACATATGGTATCGCAAGCGCAGCTCTGAGCGTTAGTGATACTGTAGTTACACTTACTCTTAATACAGTCGCTCCAGAGACAAATACAACCTTTATTACAAATGCTGATATTGACGGACACATCATAGTTACTCCAAGCCCAACTAATATTAAAGATGTAGCCCTCAATACATATGCAGCTGGAGCAATAACCGAATCTGGCGGAACTCTTACTAAGGATGGGGTTTCAGCCACAGTAGATGCGACTCTTGTTCGCAATAGTGCTACAACCTTTACTGTAACATTCAGTGAAAAAGTTGATAAAACAACTGCAGAAACACTAGATAAATATGATCTTACTGGTACTTGTGCCGCATCTACTGGTACTCCTTCTGTTGCAGTACTTCAGGCTAACGGTGTTGATGTTCTATTAACAATTCCTGATACTTCGGGATGTAATACTGGTGGTTACACTGTTATTGTTACACCTACGGCTACTATTACCGATGTTGCCGGTGTTACGATTACTTCAAGTGCAGCTACAATTACTTTGCCAGATACTGTTGCACCAACAGTTAGTGCTGCAGAGATTACAGTTACTGGCAACAATGGTGTTGGAGGTGAATTTAAAAAAGGCGACACTGTAACCGCGAGCTGGGATAATACAGGTTCAGGCGATAACAATACAGACATTGCCACTGTTACAGTAGATTTCTCAGAATTTGGAGGCAATGCAACAGTAGCTGCTACTAACACAGCCGATACCTGGTCAGCTTCATACATTCTTCCTGATGATGTTAACTTAGCTACCAAAAAAGTTTCTGTTACAGCTACCGATACTGCCGATAATCCCACTACAACCGCTGATGGCGATTCATATACTGTTGATACCGAAGTTCCGGACGTGACAATCGCTTCTGCAACCGCTGACCCAACTAACGGGTTAATTGCCGTAACCGTTGTATTTACAAACGCTGTCACAACATTTATTGATACAGACGTTGAAGTTGCAAGTGGCACGGTGGAAAATTTCGTAGCAGACAGCGACACGAATTATCATTTTAATGTTAACCCAACAGATGGAGCTGATGTTGATGTAACAATTCAAATACCGGTAGATGTAGCTATTGACATTGTTGGAAATAACAATACAGCTTCCAATATACTTTCTTATACTTCTGATACGGTTGTGCCAACACTTTCAACTTCTGGAATTGTTGGTTCAACAATACAAGGAGCTGGTGATCAAATAATTCTTACTTTTAGCGAAGCGGTTCAGCCAACTGACAGCACTTGGTTTGCGAATGAAATTGAATATATCAAGAGTCCGGCAACAAGTTCCGCTTTCACTCTTACGAGCGCGACATTCAGCCCGACGAGCGGAGCGACAACTACATTAACAATTACTCTGAATGAAGCCACAGATAATATGTTCTTGAGAAACGGGAATATTATCTTGGTGAAACCTGCATCAAATAAAATTCAAGATGCGGCTGGAAACTATGTTACGAATACTGATGTTACTGGTACGACCGCAAATAGCGGCGACAGTGTTCAACCGACAGTGGCGTTGACATATAGTCCTGACAGAACTGTTATGCCGTTTGAAACAATAAGAATTACCGCGACGTTCAGCGAGGCAATGTATGAAACTACTCCTCCGACAATCGCCATTACTACTCCAGGCGATGGTGATTTATCCGCGACGAATATGACAAAAACGTCAGCAACGGTATGGTATTATGATTGGTTTGTTCAAGGAGATACTGATGAACAAGGAACGGCGACTACAACTATTACGGCCACCGATTTAGCCGGGAATAGTAATACTACAGCTTCAAATAATACACGTACTATTGATTCAAAAGAGCCAATTGTAAATTCGTTCACGGTAACTTCAGTTACCGCAACAGGAGCTTTACTTACGGTAACAACTAACGAAGCGGCAACTTGTGGGTACGCGAACACGGAATTGGATTATGCAAGCATGGCTACAATGGCAACGACAACTGGCATAACAATTCACTATCAGTCACTTACCAGTTTAACAGCGGCAACAACATATTACTACTACGTGCGATGCGCCGATGCTTCAGGAAATACGATGGGATATTCTGCCTACAAGGCATTTACTACTTCTGGATCAGATTCTACCCCTCCAACAGTTTCTTCTATATATCCAACTAATGGAACCACTGGTGTAAGCATTGGTGTAATACCGACTATCACTTTTTCTGAAAGTATGAAGGCATCCACTTTTAGTATTACCAATATCCAATTAAGAAAGAGTGAGGATGACACAGTAGTCACATCTACTATTCATATAGTGAGTGGCGATAAGGTGGCCTGGATTTATACAGACGACCTATTAGATTACTCAACTGCTTATTATCTCTATGTAGGCACTGGAGCTACTGATGTAAATGCTAATGCCCTGGAAGCACCTTATGGCTCTAGTTCAACAAGCGCGTTTACTACAGTGGCAGAAGGGGATGCTAGTTTGGGGGTTACTGGAGTTACGGCGCTTAGAACATGGGCAGTACCAGGTGGTAATTTTACTAATGGTTGGAAATGGGTTTTGAATGTCAATGTTCCTAATGATCAAACAAAATTACAAATGAAGTTTAGTAATTGGACAGGTACTGGTACTACTATAGGAGCTGCTAATAATATTCAATTTTATTCTGAACAAGCGGCAACAGCAATTAATCAAGCTAATGCAATTCCAATAACTGTGGCTGATACTTATAGCGCTGTGATGACTTTAAATGCTGATGATTCTGATGAAGATGGAAGACAAATTCAAATAATTGTTGAAGTTCAAGTTCCTACAGGTTCAACTGGGTCGTATTCAAGTAGTTATGGAATTTTTACTGCTGAGCCTTCATAAATAATTTAAAACGACAAAAAGAGGAACAAGAATATCTTGTTCCTCTGGCTGTCTTAATCTTAAAGTAAGATACAATGATGAAAACAAAAAATATTTTAGCAGTTTTTATAGCATTAGCTTTATTCAGCTTTAGTATTTCACTAGTAGTAGCAACTACTAGTGAAATAGAAGATGAGTTAACGAGTGGTATTGGTACTAGTGAGATGGTAGGTGGTTCTGCTACACCGCCAACTGCTTCTCCTGCTGCAGGATCTTATTCCTCTACTCAAACTGTAACATTAACTGCTACTGGGGCTACTACAATTTGCTATACTCTTAATGGCGTTGATGCTTCTTGTGATTCTTCAATTGCATGTAGTGCAGGAGTCACTGCTTATACAGCAGGAGTACCTATTACAATTAGTTCTAGTCAAACAATTAAGACTACTGGTTGTTATCCTCAAAATACTCCGTCTGATTCAACTTCTTATTCTTATACTATTAATATTTCTACTGGAGGAAGTGGTGGTAGCTATACTGCTCCAACAACTACTACAACAACTACTACAACAACTACTACTCTTCCTACTACAACTACAACTACAATACCTGTAGTAGAATCTGCTTGTAAGTGGTGTGGACTTGCTTGTATTAAACTTCAGTCTTGGATGTATTGTCCTGCTTTAACTCCAGCTGCGGGTTATATTTGTA
>CAYWLA010000129.1:0-3722 GCA_964458955.1 uncultured Methanosarcinales archaeon | reverse complement strand
GGCCATCTAAGAAACTATTCCATTGGTGATGCTCTTGCAAGATTCAAGAGGATGAATGGCTTTAATGTGCTTTACCCAATGGGTTATGATGCATTTGGGCTTCCTGCTGAAAATGCTGCAATAAAAAATAAGGTTGACCCTGAGAAATGGACTTTAGACAATATAAAGGCAATAAGTGAGCAGCAAAAAGCAATGGGAATGAGCTATGATTGGGATAGAAAAATACAGAGCTGCACTCCTGATTACTACAAATGGAATCAGTGGATATTCCTTAAATTTCTTGAGAAAGGCCTTGCATACAGAAAAAAGTCAGCTGTAAACTGGTGCCATGGCTGCAAAACTGTTCTTGCAAATGAGCAGGTTGAGCAGGGAAAATGCTGGAGATGCAAGTCAGTTGTTGAGCAAAAGGATTTAGAGCAATGGTACTTTAAAATAACAAAGTATGCTGATGAGCTTCTGAATGATATTGATACACTGGAAAACTGGCCTGAGCGAGTAAAAACAATGCAGCGAAACTGGATAGGCAGAAGTGAAGGTGTTGAAATTGATTTTAAAATAAAAGATTCTGATGAAAAAATAAGCACCTTTACCACAAGGGCTGATACTGTTTATGGCATAACTTATATGGTTATTGCTCCTGAGTATCCTCTTGTAAAAAAGCTTGTGAAAGGAACAGAATATGAGAAAAAGATAAACCAGTTTATTGAAGAAGTAAAGAAAGAGGAAATATCTGAAAGAATAGATGAAACAAAGGATAAGAAAGGAATGTTCATTGGAAAATATTTCATAAATCCATTTACTAATGAGGAATGCCCCCTGTACATAGCCGACTATGCTTTGATGGATTATGGCACAGGTGCTGTAATGGGGGTTCCAACCCACGATCAAAGAGATTTTGAGTTTGCAAAGAAATATAATCTTCCATTAAAGGTTGTTATAACACCAAAAGACAGAAAATTAAAAGAAGGTGAAATGACAGAGGCTTATATTGATGGAGGAATACTTGTTAATTCAGGAGAATTTAATGGCCTTAATAACATTAAGGCAATAGAAAAGATTTCAAATTTCATTGAAAAAAAGGGCTTTGGAAAAAAAGCAATCAATTATAAAATTCGTGACTGGCTTATCTCAAGGCAGCGTTACTGGGGAACACCGATACCTGTGGTTTATTGTGATAAATGCGGAATAATTCCTGTTTCTGAAAAAGATTTGCCCATTCTGCTTCCAAAAGATGTAAAATTTTCTGGCACTGGAAATCCACTTGAAACTTCTTCAATCTTTGTTAAATGTAAATGCCCAAAATGCAAAGGAAAGGCAAAAAGGGAAACAGACACCATGGATACTTTTGTTGATTCTTCCTGGTATTTCTTAAGGTATTGCAGCCCTAAATTTGATAAAGCGCCATTTGACAAAAAAGCTGTTGAATACTGGATGCCTGTTGACCAGTACATTGGGGGAATAGAGCATGCAATACTTCATTTGCTTTATGCAAGATTTTTTACCAAAGCATTAAGAGATTTAGGCCTTTGCAACATTGATGAGCCATTCAAGCGTTTAATGACACAGGGAATGGTAATAAAAGATGGAGCTAAAATGTCAAAGAGCCTTGGCAATGTTGTTGATCCTGCAGGTATTATAAAAGATTATGGCCCAGACACTGCACGCTTGTTTATCTTATTTGCAGCACTTCCAGAAAAGGAGCTTGACTGGAATGACCAGGGTGTTAATGGGGCTTTCAAATTCCTCAACAGATTTTATTCATTGGTTGAAGATAATAAGGAAAAAACATCTTTGAATAAAATTGATTTTAAGCATATTAACAGCAAGGATAAATATATGCTGAGCATTATGCATCATTTGATTAAAGACGTGACTGAAAACATTGAGAGCTTTAAGTTCAGCATTGCAATAAGTGATATAATGCAGTTTGTAAGCAGGGTTGGAAAGTATGCCAATGAAAATCCAAACAAAGAAGTATTTAGTGAACTTATAAAAACATCAGTTCTTGTCATGAGCCCTTTTATTCCATTCATATGCGAAGAGCTTTGGGAGATGATTGGATTTAAAGAATTTGTCTCATTGGCTGAGTGGCCTAAATATAATAAAACCATGATTGATGAAAAAGCAGAAGGCTCAGAAGAAATGATTGATAATGTTAGAAAAGACATTGCTTATCTGCTTAATCTGATTAAAATAGAAAACCCAAAAAAACTGACTTTATTTATTTCAGAGAAATGGAAGTACAAGTTTTTCAAAGAGCTTAAGAAAGAGATTGAACAAACAAGGGATATTAAATCTATTATGAAAGCAATAATGCCTAAATTCAAGGAAAATAGCAAAGCTGTTTCAAAACTAATTCCATTAATAGTCAAAAATCTAGGCAGGATTCCAGCAGTTATTCTTGACCAGGACACAGAATTTAATGTATTGCAGAACTCAAAGAAACTGTTTGAAGATGAGTTTAAATCTGCTGTTGAAATAGTCAGGTCAGAGGATTCAAAAGAAGCTAAAGCAAAAAATGCAATGCCTGGCAAGCCGGCAATAGTTGTTAAATAAATGTTAGGCTTAAGATTTTTAAAAGAAGTGATAATATGCTTAATGTGTTAGTTGTTTATACTAAAAATGATAAAGCAATTGATGTTGTGAAAAATTCTTTAAGAAAGAGGAATATAAACTTTAAATGCATAGAAAGGTCTGGGCTTAAAAAAACTATTTTTAAGAGTGAGGATCTTATAATAGCTGTTGGCGGTGATGGCACATTTCTTAGAACATCACACTTTATTAAAAATGAGCTTTTATTTGGTGTTAATTCTAATCCTGACAGAAAAGAGGGCTTTTTTATGAGTTCCTGTAAAAACGATTTTGATAAAAAATTTGAGTTGTTTCTTAAAAACAAATTTTATGTTGAAAAATTGACAAGGCTTAAGAGCAAAATTAACAAGAAGGAAGTATGCCTTGCTTTAAATGAGGTCTTTATTGGAAATAAAGTTCCATACAAAACATCCAGTTATAAGATTTTTTTTAATAATAAAACTGAAGAGCAGAAAAGCAGTGGAATTATTGTTTCAACAGGCGCTGGCTCAAATGCATGGCTAAAGTCTGCAGGTGTCAAGCCTTTTTCTTCATCTAAAAAGTTTTATTTTATTGTAAGAGAGCCATACACTGGAAAACTAACAAAACCATTGCTTACAAAAGGATTTATTGGCCATAATAAAGTTCTTAAAATTAAATCAGGAATGGATAATGGCATTGCTGCTGTTGATTCCAACAAGGAATACAGATTTAAAAAAGGCTCTGTTATAGAAATAGCACTTTCTAAAAACCCATTAAATATTATCAGATTTAAATAAGCGGGAAGACATGCCTGAAAATGGATAAAAACCCTAATCATCAGCTACCCTGATTCTTCCTCAGACCCGCGACCCCACAAGCACCAGTCTTAAAGGTTAATGCTGCTTCATTCCTGATCTGACATATTTCCCTAAAAGACCAATCCTGCAGGACAGATCCTCAACGTCCGAACCAAGACCAATAATTAAGGCCAATACCTCTTCCCAGGCTTCAGCCCCACCATAAAGCCCGTTGATGGTAACAGGAGAGGGCTAACCCCCCGGCCTAGTCTTCCCAAAGGCCTGTAATATACTATGTTTTTTAAGTCTTTCGCTAAAAATTAAACTAAAGAATTATTTCTTCTCTTTCTGGTATTCAACATAAGAATAAAC
>CAYWLA010000128.1:0-3735 GCA_964458955.1 uncultured Methanosarcinales archaeon | reverse complement strand
TAGTCTGAAATAACCTTCTGGATGTCTTCAAACTGATCCTTGAAGATATGAGCAC
Organism: uncultured Methanosarcinales archaeon; assembly: GCA_964458955.1. Lineage (GTDB taxonomy): Archaea > Nanobdellota > Nanobdellia > Woesearchaeales > CG1-02-33-12 > CG1-02-33-12. The sequence goes on along the minus strand of CAYWLA010000128.1, from coordinate 3,680 downwards.
TGTTTGAGAAGGTTGTAAGTGAACCGGTCTTGCACCCAAGTTCCTTTGCAACATACTCCTGCAATACAAAAATCTGGTAGATATTGGCCGGCCACCCAAAGAACAGATCATTGCTCCTGACAATTGCAGTTACATTAAGCTTTTTATTTCTCATCTTGAAATCAATGGATATTAAGGCAGGTATTTCTCTTTTGTATGATTTTGAATCTTCAGTTGGATGCCAAAGTGTTACAATACCCCTCCTTGAGAAATTATTTTTTTTAAGCAAAGGAATCAGGAAATCATCTATCTGGTTTATTGTATTATCAAAATTAAAGAGCCTTGGGCCATATGAAAAAGAATAAGTAGGGGATAGCTTTCTTGACATAATAACCTCAGCTATCTCATCTATTGGGGGATAAACCCATTTCTTAAAGCTGTTGAGTATTTCAACAGCCCCTGTTATATCTTTTTCAGGATTTTCCACTTTTATAACAAGGTTCAGGATTTCCCTGCAAACCCTGTTGTTCTCATCTGTAAAATCCTTTCCAGACTCAAGTATGTATTTTAAGCTTGATTTCCATGCACTTATTGTTGTTTCAGATTTTATTTCCACATAATCACCTTATAAATGATGTGAGCTTTAATTCAGCACCCCTTACCTCAGAAAATTCATAGCAAAAGAAAGGAATCTTATATGTTTTTAGTATTATATTAAGCTCACGGCATATATCTTTTGAATTTATTTTGCCTGTTCTGTAAAATCTTGCCCTATCCCCACCATCAAATGCCTGAAAAATCTCTTCTTTTGTATTAAGCATTTCCTTTACTTTTTTTGAGTAAAGGTCTTCCAGATTCTTAATCTCTATTTTCTGTGGTGCTCTTTCGCTGAAGTTAAATTTTGCTCCATTGAAAAGGCATGAAAATGCAATCTTAAACCGTGTTGGCATGCCACATGACTGGTAAATAGTTTCTTCTGACACAGAGAAATTATCAATCTCTTCTTTTGTGCTTTTTATAAGATCAATAACATAGTTTTGATTCAAGTCTGGCTCTTTCCAGCCGTAATTCCAGAATCGAATATAGTTTTTGCTCAGATTAAAAAATTCCCTTACATAGGGAAATGTAAGTTTAACAATATCCCTAAAGTATTCATCTGATTTTCTTCTTTGAAGAGAATTTGCGTATAAGAGCGATTTAACTATATTCTTAATAAACAATCTGAATTGGTTGATATCATTATTTTCCTTAAAAAAGGCATTAACATCAATACTGATTGTTGATTGCGAGCATGCAAGGCCATAGCTTTTTTCCTGAAATTCTTTTTTGTAAACAAGCCATTCTTCTTCATCAAAGCAATATGGGCCAGCCCTGCCAAGTATGTATGGTGCTCCATGAAGATCCTGATTTTTTATATATATCCTTTTTTTGAAATTTATAAATAGGTTAATAATCTCTTCAAAAAAATCAGAATATTCCTGTAATTCTTTACTTCTAACATCAAATATTAGGGTTATGTTCCTGGAATGAATATTGCAGTATTCCTTAATAAATTCAAGAACCTTGCTTGTTTTTTCTTTCTCAATATTTGTTATGTCTATTATGCAGCTTAATCTTTTTCCATAGTCAACACATTCAGAATTAATCTTTCTAAGGAAAGATAAGGATTCTTTAATATCATTATTTTGTATTGCATATTCAAAATCATTTAAGCCAATCACATCATTTATGTTTGAGAAACATTTGTTTATTGTGTTGTATAATTCTTCAAGGCTTTTGAATTTTGGTGTTTCAAATAAAATTGCATTTAACCTATCGATCCATGTTGCTGGTTCAAAACGTACAGCAATATTTTTTTGCTCATATCCATCAATATGCATTGCAGGCATGCTCGGCTTTGATATGATAATTTTTCTTTTTGATTTATTAATAATAAGTTCTTCTCCATCTTCTAATGCAAGAACAAAGTATTTTTCCCCTTTATTGCCTTGTTTGCTTATTTTTAGTATATCTTCTTCTACTAAATTATTCAGATAATAAAGGATTTTTCTGTGAAGCTGGCCTTTTTTTCTTTTTGCATCATTAAGCATCTGCTTATCTGCAAATTGATTTTTAAGTGCTTCTTCTATACCCTTATAGTCTTCTGGGAAAATATTGGCAAGTATATCAGTTGTAGATAACTCTCTTTCAGGATTTTTTTTGAAAAATAAAAGCAAATTATACTCTGTCTGGTTCATAACTACTTTAGAATACTAATAACTATATAAATGTTTTTGTTTCAGAGAAAATATTACTCAATAATGCCTTATTTTTAAATGCTTCAGGATTTTTCTGAAATATTCAAATTTTCTTGCTAAAAAAGGTTTATATTTCAGTGAATCTCTGAATGAAGATATTACAAAAATCATAAAAAATATATGGAGGATAAGAAAATGATAAATAAAAAGGATTTGATTGTAATTTCTTATTTAAGGCAGAATGCAAGGGAAACACTTACAAAGTTAAGCAGAAAGACACATATACCTGTATCAACCATATATGACAAGCTAAAGCTGCATGAACATGACATTATAACCAAATACACAAGCTTGCTGGATTTCTCAAAGCTGGGGTTTAATACAAGAGCAAATGTTATGCTAAAAGTAAGAAGGGATAAAAGGGATGAAGTAAAGGATTACTTGATAAAGAACCAGAATGTGAACTCTGTATGCAAAATAAACAATGGCTTTGACTTTATGGTGGATGTTATCTTCAAGCACATAAAAGATATGGAAGATTTCATAGAATGTATTGAGCAAAGATTTGACATAAAAGATAAGGAAGTGTATTATGTCATAGACGACATAAAAAGAGAATGTTTTATGAACGATCCAACTGTTTTGGAAATACTAGGATAAGCTTATAAGAAACGTTTTCCAATTAACTCATAATCATTATATGGAGGAGTTCTCCTTTTACACAATTCTTTAAAAAGATTAAGAATAAGCGGGTGATTTATGTATTTTTTCGCGTTTTCCCAGAATTCTCTAAGATGATTAGGATTCCTCGGATTCTCATACTCAAGTGCCTGCATAGCCATCTCAAGCTTGTCTAATTCTTTTAATACCTTAGCTTCTTTGGTTTTTTTATATTCATACTCCTTCCATAAGGTATTCATCTCAAAACCATGCGGGATAAGCAAACCTATTTTTTTGATTTCATTACCCTCAATTATAACTTTTTTCTCACGTCTTTGTAAATCAATATCATGTCCATGCTCTGATACAATATCCCCAGTCATAATTTCTGCAAGGTCATGGATCAATGCCATCTTAACAAGTTTTGAACTATTACATCCAAGATCATTAGCCAGAAGGTAAGCCATTGTGGTGACACGAAAAGAATGCTCAGCAATGCTTTCAACATTGATTAAACCATGCATAAGCCACCCTGTACGAGGTGTTTTCTTTAGTTTCCCAACTAAAGAGAAAAAAGTAATAGGGTCAAAAACCTTTTTATTTGATTGTTTCTTTTGTTTTAACATCTTAGATTCCTAATTGTAGGTATTTTATAATATTAAGTAGGTAATAAGAGTTTATAAATCTTTCTAAAATTACTCCTTTTTAGTAATAAAATTAATTTAGTAATAAACAGATAGTATAAAATTTCTCAGTTGTATTTTATTTTTGATTTTTTTTTCAAATATTTTCAATAATTTTCAC
>CAYWLA010000127.1:0-3766 GCA_964458955.1 uncultured Methanosarcinales archaeon | reverse complement strand
CTAAAATCAAAAGATTTATTAAGATTAAATAAAGACTAAGAGTGGGTTAAAATGCCAAAAGAATTCAAGATTGCAAAGGGAGTAAAGGACTGGTATGGCAGGGATGCCATACTTAGGAATGATATAAAGGATGCTCTCAAAAGAGTTTTTGAGAGGTATGGCTACAATCCTATTGAAACTCCAATGATTGAAAGAGCAGAAACAGTGAAATTCAAGGGAGGGGAAGAAATTCAAAAGGAAATATTTACCCTTAAAGACCAGGGCAAGAGAGAGCTTGCATTAAGGTTTGACCAGACACTGCCTTTAGCAAGGTTTGTTGCATCAAACAAAGATGTAAAGTTCCCTTTTAAGAGGTATGTTATTGGCGAGGTTTTCAGGGACGGCCCAACACAGCCAGATCAGGGAAGATACAGGGTATTTACACAATGCGATGTTGATATTTTAGGAGTTAAAGATATGATTGCAGAGGCAGAGCTTCTTGCACTGGCACAGGATTGCTTTAAAGAACTTGGATTAGGTAATATTATAATAAAAATTAACAACCGAAAGCTGCTGGATGGAATCCTTGAATATGCTGGTATTCCAGATAAGGACAAGTTTAATACAATAATAATCCTTGATAAGATGGATAAGATTGGCATTGAGGGAGTTAAAAAAGAAATAAAATTATTATTACCTAAGGAAAAAATTGATAAGCTGATCTCTGCGATAACCAAAGCAAAGAACAATAATGAAACCTATAAAAAGCTAACAGAAATTATTTCATCAAAAAACGGTATAGAAGGTCTTAATGAGATAAAGCAGTTGTTAGACTACTCAAAAAGCATGGGCCTTGACTTTATTGAGTTTGACCCAAGCTTGGCAAGAGGATTGGATTATTATACTGGAACAACAATTGAAGTATATCTCAAAGATAAATCTGTTGTCAAGTCAGCAGTTCTTGCAGGGGGCCGCTATGATAATATGATTGGCGCTTTTTCTGGCAGCAATCAGGAAATTCCCGCAGTCGGATTCTCTTTTGGCCTTGAAAGAATTGCTATGATTTTAAGTGATATCAAAAAAAATCTTAAATTATCAAATACAAAATTATACCTTATACCAATCAATACAATAAAAGAGTGTTTAAATATTGCTCATTCTTTAAGAAATCAGGGATTAAATGTAGATATGGACTTAAAAGGTAAGAAAATGGGACAGGCAATAACCTATGCAGACTCATTGGGTATTCCCTATGCTGGCATCATCGGAGAGGACGAACTAAAGGAAGATTCAATTACAATAAAAAATCTAAAGACAAGGGAACAAAAGAAAATCAAGATTAATGAAGCTTATAAATACTTGAAAGCAAAATAATTTTTTTCGAAAGCTTTATAAATAATTCTAGCAACATTTATTGTATGGCAATTTTAGCAGCAAGTTTTAGGGTTAAAAACAAAGGAACTTTTAACCTTCAAGGATTATATGAATACCTGCATTTATGGGTAATTGAAGAGGGATATGCAAGTGATAGTGACCCAAAATTCCCTGAAGTTTTTCATAGCCAGCATGAGTTTGGTAACCAAGGGCTAAAAGAGCATATTATCTGGTGGAGGCTTGGAAAAATTCCTAATGACAACACATATTATAAATATGAAATGGATCTTGATTGGCGTACTGTAGCTGTTAAAGATGTAGAAATTGTATATCAAGGAAAAAAATTGAAGTTAGCAAATGGAGAGCTTGAAATATCTGTTTATGCTAGAATAGTTCCTGACTGTAATGGGACATGGAGCAATCATTGGTTTCTAAAGCATTTTAATACGCTTTACTGGAAGGTTATTATGAAGTCAAATTTTGAAAAACACAAACTTGAGCTTTACAGAGAGGCTTATAGGTTACAGGAAACAATAAAGGAATACTGGAAACTAATGCCTGGCACTGAGGAGCCAGAGCATGAAGGTGGATTCTGGCCGCAGGAAGGAATCGGCGAGTAATCCGAAAGTTTTATATATAAATGTAGCAATTTTCTATTTATGGCAGAACATCCACTTCCGATTGAAATCATTAAGTTTAAAGGAATTTTTGATATGGAGCTTCTCTATAAAACCATGAGAAACTGGCTTACAAGAAGAGGCTATTATTTTGAAGAGCCCACTTACAAAAGCAAGCCAAATCCATTGGGTGGAAAAGAGGATGAAATTACCTGGAAGTCTTATAGAAAGGAAACAGATTATTTTAAATTCTGGATAGTTATTGATTTTCATACATGGGAGCGCAGGGATATTGAGGTTATTGAAAAAGGCAAGAAGAAAAAAATGAACCAGGCAAGAATGACTATATACATTAATAGTTATGTTGAGTCAGATTATCAGGGGCGCTGGAACAAGAGCCCTTTTTTGGCATGGCTGAATAATCTTTATGAAAAATACATTATCAAGCCGGAAATTGATAATATATACACTGATAAATTATATTATTATGTCCTTAAACTGCATAATATTACAAAAGAATGCTTGGGCATGCAAGCAAAAGGTTCCGAATATGGGGATGTGTGGTAAAAATGGCTGAAAGAGAGCAAATTATTGATGAGTTAAGGTTGGATTATGAGGGCCTTTTTGATGTGAATGACCTTTATCTAATAATAGACAAATGGTTTAGGGATAAGGGTTATGACAAAAGAGAGCTAAAGAATATAGAGCATGTAAAGCCAGATGGGAAATTCGTTGAACTATGGATAATGCCATGGAAGAAAATTACAGACTATGCTAAGATAGAGATAAAGATAAGAATGCAGATGTTTGACATAAAAGAAGTAGAGGTTGAAAAAGATAAGCACAAGGTAAAGCTAAACCAGGGCAGGATACAGATGGTTTTTGATGGGTATCTCACAACAGATTATGAGAACAGGTGGGAAGGAAAGCCAACTTATGTTTTTTTAAGGACATTATTTGACAAATTTATCTATAAGGGCTATACTGCTAAATTCCAAAGCCAGGTTGCTGAAGATGTTAATCACATTCATACAACAATTAAGTCATTCTTAAACCTGTACAGGTTTTAGATGCATAATGAAAGCAGACTTTAATTGCAGGAATTGCGGAAAATGCTGCAGCGCATTCTATGCCCAGATAAATCTTACAATTGGAGATTTAATAAGGATTTCTGATTTTTTAGAAAAGCCAGCAAGTTACATCCTTAAAAATTTTGTTGGAATAAACCCATTTGGAGATCCAGAAAACCCAACAAAGTTCAGCTATGAGCTGGGGATTAACATGCCCTGCTTGCTGCGCAAAAATGAAAAATGCTCTGTTTATGATGCAAGGCCATTAAACTGCCGCTTATTTCCATACTGGATTTTGGTTCAGGATTTTGTATTCAACAAGAAAGAAATGATTGATGCTTCATACAAATGCATGAATAATCTTGAATTAAAAAGGGGCAATATAAGGAAATACTCTGATTATTCTAAGTTAGTGGGAGATATACTGATTCAGGAGGCATCTTTAACAGACAACATACTTTACAAGCTCAATATTAAACATTCAATAGATTTATCTAAAAACAATGATTACCAGAAGATAATTAGTAAATATAAAAACAAAAAAACCAGCAATAATTTAAAACAGCTTGAGACAGAAAAAATAAGATTGGCCAAGAAACTATTTGGAAAGCTTAAGGATTCTGATATTAAGGTTATTGAAGACGAGGCCAAGAAGCCTTTTTTACTGAAAATAGTTGAAAACAATACCAAAAGATTAAAAGAAGCTGAGGATATTCTTGTTTAATT
>CAYWLA010000126.1:0-3776 GCA_964458955.1 uncultured Methanosarcinales archaeon | reverse complement strand
ATCCCCTGCTTTAAGCTCATTCTTATTTTTTAGTTCATCGAGAACATCAAATATCTTCTTCACTTTTGTAAAAGTAGGATCTATGCGATTTGACTCTATCTTAGCTATCAATGACTGGGAAACATCTGCCTTTTTGGCTAATTCTGTCTGTGTCAAACAAAACCTTTTCCTTATTTTTTTTATTTCATCAAGTTCGTAAACCATAACAGCAAATAATTAAAGCTTATATTTATTAGTTTCTTTTTTTCATAAAAATCATAAGAATTTATTCCTAAATGAATAATAACAGCCAGTTTCCAAACCAAAGTGTTATAATAAATGCAGCTAAAAAGCTAGGGACAAAAGGTATTCCCTCTTTTATTAGGACTTTTTTTATCAGGCCTTTTCTTTTTAATTCAATCAGCTGCTTAATCTGCTCTTTTTCAATTCCCAAATCTTTTGGGCCGCAGATTCTTATTTCCTTGACAATAACATCCCTTGCAATCCAGTCACCTTCTGTAAGCTTTTCCGGCTCAACAAGCTTAAGCATGCATACCTTTTCAACTGATTTAATGAATATTGATATGTAAAAAATCAATAGAATTGAAAAAATAGTGGTAACCAATAAAACTCTTGTTGCAATAGGACCAATAAAAAATGCAGACAAAAGAGCAGCAAGACAGATTATTAGCAGAAATCTTCTTATTTTAGCTGATTTTTTGGCTCTTGCTTTAAAGTCTTTTAAAAATCTTTTCCTGTTTTTGAATGCAACTGCAAAGCTCCAGAAAAGCCCGTATATTGCCCCTATTAGGATTATGTTAATCCAGAAAACAAGGAGAAATGGCATTTCACTAAAATTAAAATTCAGGCCAATCACTGCACCAAGACCCATCAGAAGCTTGCTGTCGCCCCCTCCCCACTGTGCAGAATAGAACATAATGTTTGCTATCACAAAGAATACAAAAAAACCTGCCAAACCATATAAGATAAAACTAAAGTCGGACAATGCAATAGAATAAATCAGCCTTGATCCAAGCCCAAAAATAATGAGCCCATAGTTAAGCCAATCCGGCACTTCCCTTGTCTTGATATCTGTTATGCTTGCAATAACCAGGCTTATGAAAGCTGCGATATTGGATAATAAAAACATCTTAAATAAAAAATCATTGACCTATATTTAAACTTTGTGAGAAAAATTCTTTTCAAACAAAAAGCTTTATAAAGTTATTTATCATATAGTAGCATATGTTCAAAAAAATAACTGACATTTTAAAATCAAGAGAAAAAATCCATATAACCAAAGCAGATATGCCAAAGCATATAGCCATCACAATGGAGAAAGAACTGAAAGATATAAACCCTGAAGATATATACAATAAAAAGAGTAATCTAATAAAAGACATTGTGAATATCCAAATAAAGCTTAATATCCCGATTGTAACAATATTTTTGTTATCAGGTGATGCAAAGAACTCTGAAAACTTTTCATTTTTAATGGATGATTTGGCTAAATTCTTTAATGATATCATTTCTCACAAAAAAATTCATACAGACCAGATAAAGATATCTGTTCTCGGAAAATGGTATGACCTTCCTGAGCGTGTCTTAAACCCAATAAAAAGAATAATAGAATCAACAAAGGATTATGATAGATTCTTCCTTAATTTCTGTGTTAATTATGATGGCCACGAAGAAATCGTTGATTCCTGCAGAATTATTGCAAGGCAGATAAAATCAGAAAAAATTGATCCTGAATCAATAAACAAGCAGCTAATCAAGGAAAATCTTTATTCATCATATTTTATATCACCTGATTTAATAATTGAAAATAACAATGAATTTTCAGGGCTTTTGCTTTGGGACTCAAAGAATTCTATGATAGTTTCAACAGGCAAGCAGTGGCCTGAGTTTACAAAAAAAGATTTTTTTATAGCAATTGAAGCTTTCCAAAATAAAAATAAAAAATAAAATTAGGCTTTTCCAATAATTCTGAAGACTTTTGTTCCACAAAATGGGCAAACCCCCTTCATGGCTTTCATCTTATTCTTCATAACTACTTGTTGTGGATTTTTTATTTCAACTTGTTTTTTGCATTTCATGCATCTTGCTTCTACCATTTTTACACCTCATAGTAAATATTTGCTCTAATCTGGTTAAATTCTAGTTTAATATATAAATCTTGCGTATTTTTATAGTTAAAATACCATAAACTTTATAAAGGGATTAAAATTCCTAATTAAAAATCAATGATTGATGATAACCGCTTGCGGTTTGAATGAGGTATGCAGATTCTTGAATTTGTTATCCTTAAAAATCATTTCAAATCAAGGAGGAATATAAAATGGCTGAAATATCAAAAGAAGTAATAGACAAAATTTATGAGGCTATAGAAGTTGCCAAGGCAACTGGAAGGATAAAGAAAGGCAGTAATGAAGTAACAAAGGCTATTGAAAAAGGAACTGCAAAACTTGTTGCAATAGCAAAAAATGTCAATCCACCAGAAATCACAATGCATATCCCACTTTTATCAAAAGAGAAAGATGTTTTATGTGTTGAGGTACCCAGCAAAGAAGAGCTTGGCGCAGCAGCCGGAATTAGTGTTGGAACAGCAAGCATTGCAATAATTGAAGAGGGAGAAGCAAAGAACATAATCAAAGAAATAATTAAAAAATTAAAGGAATAATTAAGGTGATTCAATATGAAACCTCAAGTTAAAAAGGAAACAGAAAAAAAAACAGGAGTTAGTTTTTCCTATGCTTTCCCTGCAACAGTAGAAGAAATAATTGACAAGACAGGCACTAGGGGGGAAGCTATCCAGGTCAGGTGTAAAGTTTTAGAAGGAAGAGATGCCAATAAAATCCTAAGAAGAAATGTAATTGGTCCTGTGAGAATAGGAGATACCCTCATGCTTAGGGAAACTGAGATTGAGGCAAGAAGTCTTAACAAAGGCAGGAGATGATGAAAGTGAAGTGTAGCTTTTGCAAACAAAATATTAACAAAGGAACTGGAAAGATATATGTTCAGAAAACTGGTAAGATGTTGTATTTTTGCTCATCAAAATGCGAGAAAAATATGCTAAAGCTGAAGAGAAAGCCAAGAACAACAAAATGGACTCAGGAATATCATGATATAAAAAAGGGAGCTAAAAAATGATACAGAGAACACTTGTTTTAATAAAGCCGGATGGCGTCATGAGAGGGCTTGTTGGCGAGGTAATAAAAAGGTTTGAGAACAAAGGGCTTAAAATAATTGGCTTAAAGATGGTTTGTATAGACAAGGAATTTGCTGCAAAGCATTACACAGAGGATATTACTAAAAGAAAGGGAGAAAAAGTGAGAATTATGCTTCTTGATTACATAACAGAAGGTCCTATTGTAGCAATGGTTATTGAGGGTGTTGATGCTGTAGATGTTGTCAGGATAATAATTGGTGATACAGAGCCAAGCAAGGCCATGCCAGGAACAATCAGGGGAGATTTCACACATCATTCTTTTAAGTATACAGACGGCAAGGAAATGGCAGTAAAAAATGTAATTCACTCTTCAGCTAATCCTGAAGAAGCAGAAAAAGAAATACTTCTTTGGTTCAGTATAAATGAATTATATGATTATAAGAAAGTAGATGAAATACTGCATTATGGTAAGTGAGGAATAAAATGACAGATAAAACAGTAGAGAGAGTTATGAAGACATCAGAAAAACCCGAGTTTATTAGAAATATTGCTATAGCAGCGCATATAGACCATGGCAAGACAACATTCAGCGACAACCTTTTGGCTGGAGCAGGAATGATGTCAA
>CAYWLA010000125.1:0-3805 GCA_964458955.1 uncultured Methanosarcinales archaeon | reverse complement strand
GCAAGCACAAACCCAAAAGTAGTCTTATCATCACTTATCCTGTAAAGGTTATAATCTTCCTTAATTGATGAGGTTAATATTAAATCTGACATAATTGGTGCTATCTTATTATTTCCAAATTCTGACTTAACTGTATTAAGGATGTAAGAATCATCTTTGTTTTTTTCATCAAATAATACTTTTGTTTTTCCGTCAAAAAGAAGATATTTTGTGATATTGCCGTCATTTGGCTCATCTGAGTCAATTATATTGTAAACAAAGACCTTTTTATTTTGAACAATTATCTCCTTAACACTTAATTTTGTATCAGGAGACAGGTTTAATTCCTCCAGCAGTTTGTCATCAAGGCTTTCTTTTGGAACGCCATAAAGGTTGTATTCTACTGGAATTCTTTTGGAATCCTCTAAATCAATTATTTGAAACCTGTTATTGGTAATATTGAGTCGTTCTGAAACATGATCCTCTAAATTTTGTTGTTCCTGTAATTTTTTTTCCTCTTGTATTTTTGAGATTGTATCTCTTTTAGTTTCCTTAACTTTATCTGCTAAACTTATTTTTGGTATTTGTGCCTTTGCTTCTATCTGCTCAAGCAAATCATTATATTTGTATGCTCCTTTAAGAATCTCTTCAAGATATTGGTTTATATTAACTTTAAGCTCGCCTAATCCAACTCTTACAGAATTTTTATCATCAAGATTTTTTACATAGTATACAATAGAGCCTTCTTCAGTTTCTGTGGATGGTTTTATTTTAATAGCATATAATTTGTCCAAATCAATCAAAAGTTCATGGGTCATGCCTGTGTAATCAATAAATTCATTCAGCTTTTTCTCAAATTTGCTGAATTCGTTCATTTCCTCTTTAGTAAATGATTTCTTAAATTCCTCACCCATAATCCAGATATTTTTATTTGCCTCGGCAAATTGCTTGATTTGATTTTCCCAGAGGTATACGCTCTGTTCTTTTTCAGCTGAATAAACCTCAGAAATATTTGTGTTTGCTGTTGGTATAATTTTATTGATTGCATTTTGAATTTTTGGTGCAACACTTAAGCTAATTGCTAATGCAGTGGGAAGTATTATTCCATATTTTGCTGCTGTTTTTAGTTTTTCAGAATTATTCTGGATATAATTTCCAATATTATTAACTAAATGATCTAATGGTTTATAGCTTTTCATTTGATTTACCCCAATTGATTTATTATGAAATATAAGACAAATATATAAACTTTGTGGTTTTTTACTATTATATAATAAGTATTAAATAGGAACACTAAGCAATAACAAAGCAAAACATTATTATTGTATTAGGTATTATTGACTAAAATGACTAAAATATCAATAATCGGTGCTGGTCCAGCAGGAAACTACCTAGCTTATCTTCTTGCAAAGAATAATTTTGATGTTTCTGTTTTTGAGGAGCATGAAACAGCTGGAATGCCGGTCCAGTGCACAGGAATAACAACCTCTTACTTAGGAAAACTAGTTGAACTGAAAGAGGACTTTGTTGTCAATAAAGTAAATAAAGCAAGAATCTTTGCTCCGGATAATCATTTTATTGATATAAAATTAGATGATAATATAATATTAGACAGGGCAAGGTTTGACCAATATTTAATGGAAAAAGCAAAGAAGGCAGGAGCTAAGCTCTTCCTAAGCCATAGGTTTCTTGGCTATAAGGGTAATATCATAAAAGTCCAGAATATAAAGGCAAATATGATAAAAGATATTGAGACAGATTATTTAATAGGGGCAGATGGCCCATTATCAGATGTTGCAAAATCAGCTGGATTAAAAAACAAAAAAGATTTTTTAATTGGTATTCAGGCAAGAGTAAGGTTGAATAACTCAAATATTGTTGAGTTCTATCCATTTATAGAAAGGTATGCCTGGGTTGTCCCAGAGTCAAAAGATATTGTAAGGATTGGTCTTGCAACAAGAAAAAACCCAAAAAAGGCTTTAAATGATTTTCTCAGGAAAAGGCTCAAAAAATATGAGATTATTGACATGCAGGCTGGGCTTATACCAGTATATAACCCAAAAATAAAGACACAGAAAGAGAATATTTTCCTTGTTGGTGATGCAGCAGCAATGGTCAAGGCAACAACTGGAGGGGGGATTATACAGGGAATGATGGCAGCAAGGGCATTGGCAGGCTCAATCATAAATAAAAAAGATTATAACAAAGAATGGAAAAAAGCTATTGGAAGAGATTTGCTTATTCACCTTAAGATAGGGAGCATTATGAATAAATTCTCAGCTAAAGACTGGAATTATCTTATTGAGCTGTTTAACAAAGAAAAAACAAAAAAGATTTTATCAAGCTATGACAGGGATTTTCCATCAAAGTTTTTAGTTAAGCTTGCATTAACAGAGCCAAGGCTGTTGTATTTTTTAAAATATGTTTTTTAATAAATCACAATATTTATATAGATAATATTTTTCAAAGAATTATCTCATAGGTGTTTTAATATGGACAAAGAAGAAAAAGATGATGAAATTAATATAGATTTCAGCAAGATAAAAGGATTCTTTAAGAAGAAAAAAACAGTTGAAAAAGAAATAAGTGGCAAAAAAACTGATGAAGAGACAATAAACATTGGCGGAATATTTGAGAGCTTTAACAAAAACAAAAAGGTTCTGATTCCTTTAATAATAATCTTAATCTGCATGTCATTCAGTGTTTACTTTAGGACGCAATCAGCGTATCTGCCGGTAACAGATGACTGGGCAAGAAGCAGTATTTACAACCAGTATAAATCACAGATTTCCAGCCAGATAAACCAGCAAAACCCTTTTCTGCCAGATGCAAATAAAAATGAGATTATTAATAAGGAGTTTAATAATATTCTTAAAACACAAAAAACTGAGATAGAGGCAAATATAGTGCAGCTCTCAAATTATTTCAAATCAAGGCTTCAGGATGATAGCGGACAGACATATCTTCTGGCTATTGATCCTTATTTCTGGTACAGGAATGCAAGAAATTATCTTGATCATGGGTTTGCTGGAGACATTGAAATTGATGGCAATTATTATAGTACTCATCGTATGGCTCCTTTTATGGAAGAAGATGTTATAAAGACCAGCAATAGGTTTGGCGGCTGGTGGGGAAAAAAGTTTGAAAACCTTAATGTGCTTATTGAAGTCTGGCTTTACAGGCTTGTTCATCTTTTTAATCAAAATATTTCACTTATGGCAGTTTGCTTTTATGTTCCTGTTATAATATCATCACTTGCAGTAATACCTGCTTTTTTTATTGCAAAAAGAGTTAGCGGCAATGTTGGAGGGTTTTTTGCAGGGCTTATGGTTGCAATACATCCTTTCTTTTTAAGCAGGACAGCCGGCGGTTTTGCAGACACTGACCCATATAATGTTTTCTTTCCATTATTAATTTCATGGATTTTCCTAGAGGCATTTGAGGCAAAAGATAATTTAAAAAGAGTCTTTCTTGCAGCACTCAGCGGATTGTGCATTGGCTTATTCAGCTTTGCATGGAGCGGATGGTCATTTATATTTAACTTTTTAATTGGAACTGCAGGAATTTATATTTTATATCAGATTATTGTTCACAGAAAGGAATTTAAAAAAAGTGTTTTAGGAATTCTAAATTATAAGCCAATAAAAAATACATTAGCAATTTTGGTTACATTCTTGCTGTCTTCTGGAATATTTGTCACATTGTTTATGGGCTTAAACACATTTACAAGAGCATTCACAGAATACATCCGTTTTGCAGGAATGAAGGATGTTGCTGTAACAACCCTTTGGTATAATGTTTATACAACAGTTGCTGAGTTAAATCC
>CAYWLA010000124.1:0-3832 GCA_964458955.1 uncultured Methanosarcinales archaeon | reverse complement strand
AAATACTTCGTTCTGTGATATGGAATAATTTAAATTTGTATTTCCTATGGAACTTCTTGAACAAATCTCTATGAGAAACCAGGGTTAAACCGAATAACTCAGTAAAATAGTTCTCATTATTATTATTGTGCAAACTCTAAACTTAGTGAGCCCTAAGTTTATGAGAGCCTGTTTTTCTTTCTTTGCCCGGCTTTCTTTCTTTTGTA
Source organism: uncultured Methanosarcinales archaeon (assembly GCA_964458955.1). Lineage (GTDB taxonomy): Archaea > Nanobdellota > Nanobdellia > Woesearchaeales > CG1-02-33-12 > CG1-02-33-12. The sequence goes on along the minus strand of CAYWLA010000124.1, from coordinate 3,626 downwards.
AGCCTTAAAATCATACCTGAGTTACCTGAGTTACCTGAGTTACCCTATTTTTTATATAGTAAATTATCGCAAAATCCTTTAAAATCATCAAACCTTAAGATATATTGCGAGAATAAGGTAAGTGTGGTAAGTGTGGTAAGTGTGGTAAGTATGGTTAGTTAGGTAAGTCGCCTATCTCTGCACTATTGGGCAGAACTAGAGATTTAACCTCAAACAAATCTTTATCTAGTCTATATTTTGTGATTGGGGGGCGTAAAGGCTGATTAATAACAAATTCCTCTATCAAATGCAAGTTCATCAGAGTTTCTAAATGTGGGCGTATCTTTGGTAAAGCGATGTGTGGTTTAACCTGAGGTTGAATTTCAGAGGCACTTAGTTCAGTTTCAGAGTTTCTTAATATGTCTATAATGCTCTGCTTTCTTTCATCTAAAGGAATGTCAGTAACATTTAAGCAGAGGTTAGCAAAACATTCTTTAGCAATATCGTAATCTTTCCATTCAGAAATTAAAAACTCGCCATCAAACTCTCTTTCGTTTTGATGAAAAATAGTAACTGCTTTAATCATATCTAGAAAGGTTGAGTAAAGTCGCCTAGTTCTAATTTTATTCTCTTTGAAAACAGAACGAACTTTAAGCATAAAAGGAATTTTGACTTTATAGGATTTTAATTCTTTTATGAAAGCTAGACATTCATCACTATAATGCGGATTTTCGCCGCACTCAGCTATTTTTGTTATAAAATCCTTAACCCTATCTGTTTGTTCGTCGCTTTCGTCCATTCTTAAAATTATAAATCTGTTCATTATTTCCTCTGAGGGTGTTGCGGTTGCAGTAGTGGTTATTATTACAGGCTTTCCCTCTATCTCAATATCAATAGCCTCATACTCGCCTCTAACCTTTTCCATTATTGTTATGTTTGAGCCCTCAGAACACATAACTTTTAATGCCTCAGAATTAAGAATAACCTCACCAATATCAATAAGATAAAGTATATTTTCATTCCACGAGGGCATACCTCTCTTTTCGTATGGTTTCCAATAATTAAGAACTCTCTCGCTTATTCTTGATTTTTTGAATACATTAATTTTAGGGAATATACTTAAAACTGCGTTTGAAACATAATCTTTTCCAGCAGAACTTTTTGAATGAATTAAAAGATTAAATGAGGATAGGTTAGCATTTTTAACTAATCTACCACAGCCACAAAGAAAGATAATCTCTCTTGATTTTATCTCACCAGCGATTTTTTTACTTAGTTCATCAATAATTATCTCATTCCAAGAATAGATTTTTTTATCAAAAGTCTTTTCAAATTCAGTCCCTTTTGCTTTCTCTTTAAGTTCTTTCTGTGTCAAAGGTTTAACTTCTTGCTTATCAATTTCCATTTTTACCTCTTTTCTTTTCAGGCCTGAATTTATTCAGGATTGAAGGCGGTGGAATATCACTTTCAAACTTCATCTGTTCGTATTCATCAAGAGCTCTTTTATAGACTTCTTCAAACATAGGCGTAAAGAATATCATAATTTTTTATAGAATTAAAAAAGATAAGAGAGGCGTTATTCAAACATAACTTTATGACATTTGAAGCAGTCGCAGTTTGAGTATGAAACGCCTCTCTAACTCTTATATAACGTAGGAATATAATGCAAGTCTCATTTATAATCTTTTCTGAGACTGAGACTAGAACTCTTTTTTACGTTATATAAGAATTCTTTAATTATCAAATCTTTTTTATTTTTTTCCCCCCTCTTTTAATTTCTTTATCTTTTCTTGTAGCTTACAAGCGTCAAGATGTAAGTTAAAATTATGTTCTAAAAGTTTTTCACTTGTGTATTCAAATGCCTTATCACATAAAGGACAAACTTTTCTATAACCTTTAATCATTACGGCTGTATTGACCATAGGATATCTACGGGCAAAGCCTTTATAAATGTATCTATTGAAGAGAAAACTTAAAATCAGCGACGATAAACAGGTATGTAAATCATCACAAGAGCATTAAATAACTCAGCTATAAGCCTCTAATGAAGTCTTTTTTTATAGTTTATTCTTTTTATTCACATAATCAGGATTATCTATTTTAAAATAAATATCATCTCTCAAGCGTTCAAGCACAGAAATATGTTTTATTCTGTCTTGTTTGATTTTTGCTTTAATCTCTTTATCAATAATTTTCTTAATCCTTTCCCTTTCTGTCAGAACTTCATTATTCATCTTAAGCCCTGTCTTTTAGTCTCAAATTTGTCTCAGTCTCACTAAGGTTTTGAGACTTGAGACTAGCTAAGTATCTGTAAAAACTAGCTTTAGAACACAAACCTTTCTCTTTAACTATAATTTCAAATATCTCTAGTGGCGTATGAGAAGGGCTTAATTTCACTATCTCGGCTACACAGAGGGCTTGTTTAGACTTCCTAAGCCTTTGTATCAACTTAGTCTCAATTTTGCCCTGAGACTGCTTGAGACTGCCTGAGACTGAGACTTGAGACTTATTCAAGATAAAGCCCTCAAGAGTAGCTATTTTCAAAGAACTAGCCTCAACTTTGTCTTTTAATTTGTCTATCTTTTCATCTCTCTCTTTAAAGGATTTTTCTACTTCTTTTTTTGTTGCTAAGCCAAACATAAGAAAGACAAGAAGTTTAAGTTTATAAAATTTTCTAGGAAAATTTGTCAAAGCCTAGATACATAATAATTAAAGAAATTTAAAACTCGCTAGATTAGGAAAATTTTTGTGAGTATCTGGTCTCTTTTTTCTTTTCCTTTCCTCAACTATCGCTACTTATTATTATCTTATTTCCTTTTGCTATGCTGTTTATGTATGTTCCTTTAGACAGGCTTTACTAATTGAGTTTATAACACATAACTCTCAAGCCGAGCGTAGCGAGGCTTGATATCGTCTCCCTTTCTTTGAAAGGGAGACAGAAACTCTCTTGACGTAGTCAGAGAGTTTCAGAGGAATAGAGAATTATAAAGGCAGAACAAAAGACTTTGAAAACCTGAAACACAAGAGGAGGTAGGAGGTGAATTGTGTTTCAGTCCTATAAGTTTGAAAAGGCTGTGTTCTGCAAATATCAAGAAAAGACTTTGTTAGAGTTATGTAAGTTCTGCTTTCTCTAGAGGCCTTTAGGTTTTGCCCTTGCTCAATTCCCAAAACCTAAAGGCTTCCCTTTCTGCAAAAAGGCAATTCACCCTACCCTCTTGCCTTTTTGCTTTGGGGGGGAAAAGCAAACTAGAAATAAGAAAAGCTGGCTACTTAATGGCTTTAAGAAACGAAAGCCCGAGACTTGCGTGTTCAGTTGCTCAGAGCAAGGCGAGGGCTGAGTTTCTGCTGTGTGTGTAGTTTTCTTTATTGTTTGTTCAAGAATTATGATAAGGTTTCTTTCTTGTTTGTGGCTATATCACAAAACAAGAATAAGAAAGCTAGGCTTTAACCTTGCTTTCGCCTCGCAAAAGCAAGGCGAAGTAAGTTTATAAATACTTCGTTCTGTGATATGGAATAATTTAAATTTGTATTTCCTATGGAACTTTCTTTCTTAAATCTCTATACGAAATCTAGGTTAAACCGAATAACTATCTTAGATACTTAGGGGTAGCTAAGTTTATGAGACAGGTGAGACAGGTAAGACAGGG
>CAYWLA010000123.1:0-3853 GCA_964458955.1 uncultured Methanosarcinales archaeon | reverse complement strand
TTATTCCCTCTTCATCTGTTCCCATATTCCTAAGGTCAACATAAAATCTTTTGATTTCCTCAATTGCCCCATCTGTTAATTTTGGAAAAATATTCTGCTTTGCATAGGCAACATATTTTTTAAGCAATGCACTAGGAATCTCTGGCTCTTTAATGTCTGTGCTTTGCTGAAGATTAAGAACATGGCTTGCAATCTTTTCATCAATCTCCCTGTTTGGAAGGTCTCTTACAGGGAATATCAAATCAAACCTGTTTATTAATGCAGGAGGCAAATCAATTTGCTGTGCTATTGGCTGATAAGGGTCAAATCTTCCAAGCTTGGGGTTAGCAGCCGCAAGAACAGTTGTCTCTGCCCTTAAAGTTGCCTGTATGTTTGCTTTGCTTATGCTGATTTTTTGCTCTGATAATGCCTCATGCAATGCTGAGCGGTCTTCTGGGCTCATCTTATCAAGCTCATCTATCATGCAATAGCCCCCATTAGCAAGGACCATTGCCCCTGCCTCTAGTGCCCACCCTTTTAAGAATTCATCTCTTACAACAGCAGCTGTAAGCCCTGCTCCGCTTGCTCCACGGCCAGCAACATACCTTGCCTTTGGAGCAGCATGAGACATAAATATCAATAATGTACTTTTTGCAGCTCCTGGGTCACCTACTAACAGGATATGCATATCTCCTCTTGTAACTGTGCCGTCCTTTCTCTCTTTCTTGACTCCCCCCATTAACTGCAATACCAATGCCTCTTTTATATCCTCATGGCCATAAATAGAAGGGGCTATACTTCTTGTTAATTTTTCATAAATTTTTGGATCATCTACTAATTTCCTAATCTCCTTCTCATCCTCTTCGCTTATGTCAATTGTTTCAAATGTTTCTTCTATTGGTTCTATATAATTTGCTTCTACAATAATATCAAATCTTGTTGAAGTGCCCCCATCTTTTAAAGGGATAGGAACCTCCTTTAATATGCCTGTAATAAGAATTTTGCTTCCAGGTGTTGTTTTTTTCTCCATTATTGGCTCTACTAAATCCTCTCTCAGAAAAACAGAAATCCTCTTTGGCTGATCACCCCCATCTAATGATTCTGACACTTCTTCAACAACCAGGCGCTGTGAATCAACAAGCTCTTTGCTCAAAAGCCTGAATTTGCCTTTTCTTCCACAGGAGCATCTTGTTGGCTCCCTGAATTTCTGGCCTAATTGCAAGATAGATATAGTATTGCCGCAGCTAGGGCATTCAAACTTTGCAGAGATTGTTTGCGGCCTTACATCAGATGATTGCCTTACAACCCCTTTTAATACAAGAAGCTTGTCTATGTGGCTGGCCCTTATATGCCTTATTGCAATTTGCTGGTCTTCTGGAATATTTGTTAATCTTATTTTAAATCTTTTTATTGGGCTTGGGAGCTCAAACTGCTCAACAGCTATTTCAGCTGCCTTTATTGTTTCCTCTGGCTGCTCTAAAAGCTCTTCTGCAAGCTCTGGATCAAATCTTGATAATTCCTGAAAATCAATAACAAAAAAGTTTTTGCCTTTTCTTATTGTTCCCAATAGTTTATCATGATAGTTTTTTTCAAGAAATTCATAAAACCTTTTTATTTGCTCAGCAGCATCCATTTTAGTTAATGACCCCCAAAATTTACAAATAAAGATTGTTTATAAATTCTCTTGTTATATAATGTAAATTTATCGAAATATATGTTAAAAATACGATGCCCCCATGTTTTCATGTGGAATTAGGGGATTACAAAGCCTGTTGTTTCTAATTTCTTATTTTTACTATTTATTAGACAAAGACACCCCTTTGTTTCCTTTGGAGATTTTTTACATTAGCATATAAAAAGGGCTACTAATTTATCATTGTCCTTTTAATTTTAAAGAGGAGAAAACCATTATTTTTTAGTTTAATAACTCTTTTTATATATAAATTTTCATGAGAAATATGAAATCAATATTTTTTAACCTTTTTTTCCTATGGAAATTGAAAATAAAATAAAAAAAGAAAATTATATATGAAAAGCTATTTTTTTCTCATGCTTTCAAATGCCCGGAGTATTTCCAGTGGAACTGCAAATATCACTGTATTGCTCTGGTCAGAGCTTATATCATTTATACTTTGCAGTGTTCTTAAGTGCAGTGCTCCTGGTCCTGTTGCTAGTATCTTTGCTGCTTTTGCCATATTGTCTGCTGCAATAACCTCTCCGCTAGCTTTTATTATAACTGCTCTTTTTTCTCTTTCTGCCTCTGCTTCCTTTCCAATGACTCTTTTCATATTTTCTGGCAGTTCTACATGCTTGAGCTCAACTGATTCAACCTTAATTCCCCATGGGTCTGTTGCTTTATCCACAATGAGCCTTATTTTTGATGAAACAGAATCCCTCTTGCTTAACAAATCATCTAAACTAACTTCTCCAACAACATCCCTCATTGTAGTCTGGGCAAGCTGTGAAACAGCATAGCCATAATGCTCAACCTGAATTATTGCTTTTTCTGCATCAGAAACCTTAAAATACAAAACAGCATTTACCTTTATAGAAACATTGTCCCTTGTTATTGCATCCTGGTCAGGAACATCAATAACCTTTGTCCTTATATCAACTTTCTGCCAAGTCTGCAGTATTGGTATGACAAACCTTAATCCAGGATTTATTATTCCAGAATATCTTCCTAATGTAAATCTTACTCCCCTTTCATACTCCTGAACTATCTTTAGCCCCAATGCAATAAAAACTGCAATTACACCTAACCACCAAATCCACATATAAATCACCCCACAATTTTTTTATTGCTTATATTAATAAATCTTTTGATTTGATAAGCTTATAATAATATTACCAATGAGTAGTTAATAAATACAAACATTTATATACTGCTTAGGAAATCCCTTAATTTATAAGAGCATAATATTGAGGAGAGAGCACTTGCTTATTTACTAAACATTTCGCTTTTTCTAGAAAAGTGCTAAATACAAACGAGGTAGAACATAATGAACATATTTGAAGATTTAAAACTAGATAGTCAGCTGCTTACAGCTATTAAAAAAATAGGGCTAACAAAACCAACCCAGATTCAGGAAAAATCTATGCCTTTTATATTAGAAGGAAGGGATTTAGTAGGTGAATCAGCAACTGGCTCAGGAAAAACCCTTGCCTTTGGCTGCGGCATAATTAAGAAAGTAGTCCCTGGAGAAGGCTTGCAGGCATTAGTCCTTACTCCTACAAGAGAACTTGCAGAGCAGGTAAAAGAATCATTAAATAAATTTTCATACCAAAAGAATCTAAAGGTTCTTGCTGTTTATGGAGGGGTGTCAATTGATCACCAAATCCGTGATTTGTCAAAAGCAAATGTAGTGGTTGCCACACCAGGAAGATTATTAGACCATGCCCAGAGAGGAACAATAAACACATCAAAAATCAAATTGCTTGTTTTAGATGAAGCAGACAGAATGCTGGATATGGGCTTCATAGATGATGTAGAAAAGATTATTAGGTTGTGCCCAAAAAAAAGGCAAACATTATTTTTTTCTGCAACAATTTCGCCGCAAATAAAAGATTTGGCTAACAAGTATATGATTAATCCAGTTAATGTTTCAGCTACAAAGTATGTTGATCCAAGCAAGCTTAAACAAAATTATTATGATATTCCAAGAAACCTGAAATTATCTTTGCTTGTGCATTTATTTCAATTCGAAAGTTCTGGATTGATTATGATTTTTTGCAATACAAGGAGAACTGTTGATTTTGTTGTTAAAAATCTTAAGGCAAATAAAATCAGCGCAATTGCAATTCATGGGGGATTAACCCAAAACAAGAGAACAAAAACCATGGAATTATTTAACACAGACAAGGCAGATGCATT
>CAYWLA010000122.1:0-3914 GCA_964458955.1 uncultured Methanosarcinales archaeon | reverse complement strand
TTTTTGGTGTGCCAGAAATCTTAGATTTCTGAGCATATTGGAAAACAGATTGTTGCAAATGCCAATAAATTTTTTTGAACTAGAGAAATTAGCTATACTTCTTCAAAACCATAAGATTTATAAATAAACATGCATTTACATACATCTATGCAATCGCAGGAGGTGTTATCAATGGAAAAAATCATAAGAACAACATTTTCCATACCAGATGAATTAAAGAAAAGGATGGATAAAAGGCCTGATGTAAACTGGCCAGAAGTATTCAAGCAAGGACTGAAGAAAAGGTTAGAGGCATTAGAGAGATTACATGCAAGAGGTGAACTGTAAATGGCATGCATAACAGTTCCATTAGAAGAGTCATTCAAACAAAGAATATCCAAATTTTCATGGGTAAACTGGTCAGATGTAGGTAGGGAAGAATCTCTTAAGAAATCACTATTTGACAGATTTATTAAAACAGGCACTCTGTCCAAAGCTGACCATGAATTCTGCGACAGAATTGACTGGCATCCTGTTGATGAACTGCCGTTAAAAGAGGAGTTTGTAAAAGAACTTAAAGAGATAGAGAAAGGTCCGCATTCTAAGATGACATTAAAAGAATTAGATGAATTAATGGGACTAAAATGAGTTTGGATTTCGAAATCTCCGACAAACTGGGAAAAATTCTCGAAAAACTCGGAAGAAAAGACAGAAACCTCTCCATTGCAGTCAATAAAAAGATTAAGCAAATTGTCAACAGCGATATCACTGAAATTGAACATTTTAAAAATCTCAGGGGAGACATGAGTCATCTTAAGAGAGTTCATATTAGAAAATTTGTCCTTTCTTTCGGGCTGAGGGGCGAGAAGATTATTTTTGAAAATCTTAAGCATCATGATGACGCTTACAAGAGATAAACTATTTTCTGTTTTAGAATAAACCTTATGCTCAGGGCTAACAACTAAATCCCCTTCTTCAGTTTCAATTCTGTACATATAATCATCATGATAATATTTATTAAACCATGATTATGCTTACTGGTAAAAACTATTTATGTATATAGGTAATAGAAAGATTTTTGTAAAATCCAATATATTAAACTTCTTGCTGTTTAGTTATTATCCCTCCTGCACAAGTTATCATATTTTTCTCAAAGACAAACCTTCCAAGCTCAGGAACATAATTAAAGTCATCTGCTACAATTGGACTCAAAGTCTTTATAATCATTGTTCCTGCTTCATTGTTTTTCAGTGTATCAATATCTTCTTTAATCTCTTCAAGTGTTGATGAGTTAATCTTTTTTTCTATTTTCTCAATTTTAGCAGAAACTTCCTGTGTAGCAATTTTTAGGGTTATCATCTCATTAATATTAAAATCTTTTTTAGACATCCAGAAAACATTTGCCTTTATCCTGTCTGTAACCATTGGCAGGCTTCCATTGCATACAATATTTCCTCTTTCAATAAATAATGGGTCTTCTGTTGTTATCCCAATGCTTTCTCCTGCTTCTGCCATTGTGGGCTTTTCAAGGAACTTTTCAACAGACTTAACTTTTGTTTTTGTGTTTTGCGGAAGGATTGTAATTTCATCACCTTGCCTTATTGTTCCTGACTCTATTCTTCCGGCAAATATTCTTTTATCGTCAATCTTATATGCATCCTGTATTGGAAACCTCAATGCCTTGTCAGAGCTCTTTTCCTTTACTTTAAATGTGTCGAGGCAGCTAAGAAAAGTTTTTCCTTTGTACCAAATCATTTTTTTTGATTCTTTTGCTATGTTGTCTCCATATTTTGCAGCTACAGGGATTGTGTAAGATGGCTTTAGATTGAGTTTTTTGAAAAAAATAGCAATATCCTGTTTAACTTCATTGAATCTTTCTTCTTTGTAATCAACCAAATCCATTTTGTTTATCAGAACTATAATTTGCTTTAATCCAAGCATGCCAAGGATGTATGCATGCCTCTTTGTCTGCTCTTTCACGCCTTCATTTGCATCAATTATTAATATTGCTGCCTCTGCCTGCGATGCTCCTGTTATCATGTTTTTTATGAACTCAACATGGCCTGGTGCATCAATTATTACATAGTTTCTTTTAGGTGTCTTAAAGAAAATCTGGCATGTGTCAATAGTTATGCCCTGCTCCCTTTCCTCCTGAAAATGGTCCAAGATGAACCCAAATTCCATATCTTTTCCAAGAGCCTCACATGTTTTTTTCACTTCCTCAACCTTATCTTTTGGCAGGCTATTTGTGTCATAAAGGAGTCTTCCAATAAGAGTTGATTTTCCATGGTCTACGTGACCTACAAAAACTATATTCATATTTTCCATTTTAGTTGGTTATTGTTTGTATTATTGTGAATGCTCCAAGGATTAATGTTGTTATGCCAATTATAATCGCCAGTGTTCTTGTTTTTATTTTTTTTACTGTTAGTGCTGAAAAAGGCACTGAAATCACAGCCCCAATAATTAAGTATGGGGCTAATCTCCAGTCAATAATTGATTTTGTAAGAAGATAAGCCACAACACCGACTGCGCATGTAAGTCCTTCTGCTAATGAGGTTATTCCCACTGCATTTCTTCCTTTTACTCCTGACAACAGCTGGCCTCCTGTAACTACAGGGCCATAGCCTCCTCCTGACATCCCCTTGTTAAAGGATGCAATAAATCCAAGGCCGAGGATTTTTTTCCAGCTGAATTTGTAATTTTTGTTTAATGTGAATAGTATAACTATTCCAATAACTGTAACCAATACTCCTATGTAAAGCTTAAGCCAGAATTTAGGTATGCTTACTGCTATGAACACAGCAGCAATTGTCCCGATGATACTGCATGCAGCCAGCACCAAAGCAATCTTTAGGTGTATTGGAACACCGCGGCGAAATGTTTCAGCATATCCAAGCTCTTTTAATCTTTTTATTATGTATTTTATGTTTGTTGACTTTGGCTTAAAATTAACATTCCCTGCCTTATGGTGTGTAAAGCCAGCTAAAAGCCCTGTTATCAGTTCTGAAAGCAGAACAGCAGGAACAACCTGAAGAGGGTTAAAGCCAAATATCAATAATAAAGGAGTAAGTATTGTTCCATAACCCATTCCCAAAGTTGAATCTACATATTCAGCTAAGAATGCTACTATTACAATTGTTATTCCAATTCCTAAAGCAAGTTCAAATATCATTTTACATATAACCCAAACTTCTCAGCTTTTGCATCATATAAGCTGATTCTTTGTCCTGTGCACGGCCTGCTCTTTCAGAGGTATTCGTAGTCTTTAATTCATAAATAACTTTATCAATATCATCTGCATCTGAATCAATAGGACTGCAGCAGCATTCACATCCGATGCTCCTGTAGCGCTTTCCATTCTTTGCAAAGTATAGGTTAGTTATTGGAATATTCTCTCTTTTGATGTATTCCCATATATTTAGTTCAGTCCAGTGCAAAAGCGGATGAACCCTTATATGCTCCTCATCAGACTGCTTTGACTTGAACTGGTCCCATAGTTCTGGAGGCTGGTTTTTGTAATCCCATTTAAACTCCTGATTTCTTGGAGAGAAATAGCGCTCTTTGGATCTTATTCCGTGCTCATCTCTTCTTATCCCTAATAACAATGCCTTAAATTTGTATTTGTCTATTGTCTGCTTTAATGCTTGTGTCTTTAATGCAGTGCAGCATGCAAGCTTGCTTTTTGGACCCATACCTGCCTTTATTGCCTCTTCATTTCTTCCGACTATTAGGTTTAGTTCCCATTTTTTTGCATATTCATCTCTCCACTTTATCATTTTTTTAAACTTATAGCTGGTGTCAATATGCATTATTGGAAATGGGATTTTTCCAAAGAAAGCTTTTCTGCAGAGCCATAATAATGTTGAGGAATCTTTCCCTATTGACCAGAGCATTGCAATGTCATGAAACTGCTTATATGCTTCTCTTATTAT
>CAYWLA010000121.1:0-3930 GCA_964458955.1 uncultured Methanosarcinales archaeon | reverse complement strand
TAATGTTTCTTGAATCTTGCTATAGTATCTATCAAGTCAACATGGCCCAAGAACAAAGCCCTGCAGCAATATCTTTCAAGGCCAAGGTCATCCATAACCTTCTTTGGTTCTTCGCCTTTTTTTATTCTTTCCTGGTATTCCTCCCATAAATGGGCTAGAGGTTTTCCGCAACTCCAACAACGAATAGGTATTATCATCTTTTTTTCACCTGTAACTTTTCTGTCTTTTTGCCCTTGCCTGGCCGTGCCTGTTTGGTTTTGATGCCTCTTTTCTGCGCGTATCAGCAACAAGCAAATGCCGGTCATATTTTAAAAAAGTCTCTTTTAATGAATTGCTTTTTGAGTATTCAAGTAGAGCACGAGCAATTGCGAGTCTTGCAGATTCTGCCTGGCTTATTACCCCGCCGCCAGTAATATTAACATTTATATCAATCTTTTTTGTTAACTCTCCAGCTAAAATTAATGGTTCCATTATTTTCATTCTTGCGAATTTTGGCTCAAAGGATTCAAGCATTTGGTTATTAATCCTAACATTTCCCTTCCCATCTTTTAAAGTTGCCCTTGCTATGGCTCTTTTTCGCTTTCCTGACACATTAATTACTTTCATTTTCTCTCCTTCATTGATCTGCATATTTCATTAACATAAACATATTTCAGGCTTGAAACCTTTGAAACATTATAATCATTAAGGATTTCTATTTTCTCATCTTTAAATTCATCAGGTATCCCAATATAACACATCACTCTCCTAAATGCATTAATGCCTTTTTCCTGCTTATAAGGCAGCATCCCTCTTATGCATCTCCTAAAAAACCTATCAGGCATTTTTGGCATAAATGGACCTTTTGTAGGCCTTGAACCCCTTTCATTCCTTTTCTTGTATTTTTCAAGGACTGATTTTCTATTTCCTGTAACAACTGCTTTCTCGCAGTTAACAATATCAACCTTCTCGCCTAAAAGGGCTTTTTTAGCTATATAAGTAGCTAATCTTCCTAAAATCATATCTGAAGCGTCTATTATCATTTTAACCTATTATTCTTATTCCCTTCCCCTTTGGATTCTCTTTAACCAATTCTGCAATTAATACTGCTTTTGAATCAGCTTTTTTAATTTTATCTAATGCCTGCTCTGAAAACTGCCATGCTGCTATAGTAAGCTTATGGTCTAACTCACCAGAAGCCAAAACCTTGCCAGGAACAATTATATTCTCATTCTCCTTTGTATGCCTGTTAATCTTTGATAGGTTAACAATTCTTCTATCCCTTGTAGGCTTTGAAAGCTCCTCTGCAATCCTTTTCCAAAAGTTAGAGTTATTACTAATTGAATTCTTTTTGAGCTCTATAATCAGCTCTTTCAAGTGAATGTTTGTTGGTCCTGTTCTTTTTGTCATTTTCTTATTTTATGCGGGAGACGGGATTCGAACCCGCGCAACCACTAAGGTATACGGCCCTCAACCGTATTCATTTGACCAGACTCTGACACCCCCGCGTGAGTTTTATTTTTTTGATACCTTTTCTTTGACTGGTGTCTTCTTGATCTCCTTAATGAATTCGTCAGAGGTATTCTTTATTATCTTCAATGCCTCATTTATTATTTCCTTTGGCTCAAGCTGGCCCCATGATTCAACATAAAAAATGAAATCTTTATCATTCTTATCAAGTGTTATTGCCCCTTTTGGCTCGCATATATCCACACAGGCATTGCATAAGTGGCAATTTAATAAGTTATCTTTATTTAATACCAGGTTGTTATTTTTAACTTCAAACACATTTTGAGGGCATTGCTCTATAACAACCTCTGGATTTTTGCATTGTTTATTTATGTTAATTATTGGCATATCTTTATAGTAAACAAGCCCTGGACTCCACTTTGTATGATCCTTTCCCTTGCCTAAAGTAGCTGTTGCCTCAAACTCAAGCTTTTGACCCTTAAGAAGCTTAACAATAGGTATTTTTTGATATGCTGGCTTGACTTTAGGGTCAGTTGATTTTATATCTGATGAATAAACAACTCCCTGGCCCAAGACTTTTAGTATCAATTTAAGCTGGCACTGCGCACAACCCTTGCCATCGCATTTACATTTATCAGGAAGATTATATGATTTAAGGTCAGTTGTTAAAGGGATAAGTCCTAATCTGTGGGCTACTATCTCATCATAAATAACAGAGCTGTTATTTCTGAATTCAACATCTTCTATTGCCATTACAGGAACCTCTTCAATAGCATTCCTCCTTATGGCATTTGCAAATGCAGGGTTTGCATTTCTCAGGATAAATGAAAGCTTATTCTGCTTTTTATCTAATTTTAAAAACTCTATTTTCATTATTAATCACCTTATTAAACCCTTCTTCCTCTGCGGCCGCCTTTCTTCCTGCAGCCATCATGAGGAACAGGGGTTACATCCTCTATAATTCCTATTCTTATTCCTGACCTGGATAATGTTCTTACAGCGGCCTGTGCTCCGGGTCCAGGACTGCTGGGACCATTGTGGCCTCCCGGGGCTTTTATCTTAACATTAAGCATATTGATTCCTTTTTCAACTGCAATTTCTGCAGCTTTTTTTGCTGCCATCATGGCTGCTGTTGGTGAGCTCTCAAGCCTGTCTTGCTTTACCATCTGGCCGCCAGATGTTCTTGCTATTGTCTCTGTTCCGGTTATATCAGTAATATGAATTATTGTGTTATTATATGAAGAGTATATATGTGCAATGCCTGTTTTTCCAGAGGATGATTTTTTTTCTGGATTTCTTCTATAATCTTGCGATTGGTTTTCGTCTTTCATTTTTTGCTAGATTTTGTTGGTTTTGTTTTTTTTGTTAATATTGCCCTTTCAGGATGGTCTGAATCAGATAGTTTAGAATTTGCAATAAAGCTAATCAGATTTTCCTCTTCAACTGGAACAAGGTATGAGGGAACTGTTATTATTTTGTTGCCTAAAACAATGTGCTCATGGACAATAAACTGTCTTGCTTGGCCTATTGAACGAGCCATTGCTTTTTTATAAACAAGAGTTTGCAATCTTCTGTCCAGAATGTCATTTATGCTTAAGTCAAGGACATCATCAACATTTCCTGTTTTTGTGATAAACCCTAAATTTGATAGTTTATTAAGCAGGGCTATTCTTTCTTTTTCTGCCTGTTTTGTTTTTGATGTAATAAGATTCTTTGCCTGGTCAGCAAATCCCTTTAAAATTGATCTCATTTTATAAATTTCTGTCTTGTTTTTAAGGCCATACTCTCTTAATAGTATTGCTTCTTCCTCTATTCTTGCCTTCTGCCATGGATGCAAAACAGTTGAGTATTTTTTTCTTTGTTTTTTAGGAGCTCCCATTTTTATACTCTTCCTCCCTTAGCAGCCTTTTTCTTCTGCACTCCAGTAACCTTTCCTTTATTCCTTCTAAAGTTTGACCTTGTTCTCTGGCCCCTGACTGGAAGTCCAAATGCATGCCTCATGCCTCTATAGCTTTTCATCTTCTTCATCATTTTTATATCATTATCCTGGGTGAATGTAAGATCTGATGACAATAAATGCTTATCTTCACCAGTGTCATAATCCTTTCTTCTGTTAAGCATCCATGAAGGAGCGCCAAATTCCTTTGGGTTTCTTGCAGCTTCATCAAGTTTCTTTATTTCAGAATCAAGCAGGTTTCCTGTTTTTTTTGTTTTGTCAACGCCAACAAACCTGCATATCATGTTAGAAAATGCAAAGTTAATTCCCTTGATTTTTCTCATAGCATCTGCTATCTTTTTATTTCCATCTATATCTGTATTTGCTATTCTTACAATATGCTTAAATCCTTCATTTGCCATAATAACACCTTGATAAAATAGCCAAGAATTACAAAATCATGAACCCTAAATGCGCTCATAATTAGTGAACTCGGGCTATTTTATAAAAAGGAATAAGAGGTCATATTTAAAGGTTACTAAAAA
>CAYWLA010000120.1:0-3932 GCA_964458955.1 uncultured Methanosarcinales archaeon | reverse complement strand
GCAGGGCGGGCATTGAATTAAAATTCAAGCCCACCGAGCTCGCTGACGCTCGCAACCAATACGAAAGTCCGGGCGGGCCCATCACAGCTTCTTGCTAAGCTGGCACGCACAGAGGGTTTTGCTTAAAAGCCAAACCCCCTTAGCTCACTACGTTCGCAATAAGTAAAGAGGTCGGTAATATCAGAAAAATAAAAGAGGTTAAAATGGAAGTGGCTTTTTTTGAATTAAAACCCTGGGAAAAAGTCTACCTAAAAAAGAAACTAAAAGGCTATTCCTTAAAATTTTTTGAAGAACCTCTCAGCAACAATAATGTTTCTAAAGCAAAAAACTCGGATATAATCTCTGTTTTTATTTATTCAAAGATTAACAAAGATATCCTAAAAAAACTTCCGAAACTTAAGATTATCACAACAAGATCAACTGGCTTTGACCATATTGACTTAAAAGAATGCAGGAAGAGGAAAATTATTACCTGTAATATTCCTTATTATGGAGAAAACACAGTTGCAGAGCATACATTTGCCTTAATATTATCTTTATCAAGGAATATTCATAAATCATATGTAAGAACCTTAAGGGATGATTTTTCTATTGAGGGTTTGACTGGTTTTGACCTGAAAGGAAAAACTATTGGCATTATCGGAGGAGGCCATATAGGTTTGAATGTAGCAAAAATGGCTCGTGGCTTTGGAATGAATGTGCTTGTCTATGATGTAAATAAGCAGAATTTCCTGGCAGAAGTAATGGGATTTAGTTATGTAAATCTTGATGAATTATTAAAGAAATCAGATATAATTTCATTGCATGTCCCATATAACAACCACACTCACCACTTAATAAATAAGAATAATATAAAGAAAATAAAGAGTGGTGCAATACTAATCAATACTTCCAGGGGAGGAGTGGTTGATACAGGTGCTTTATTGTATGCCCTGGAAAAGAAAATCTTAGGTGGAGCTGGCCTGGATGTAATTGAGGGTGAAGAGCTAATAAAAGAAGAGCACGAGCTTCTTTATGAAACAGGAAATCCAGAGAAATGGAAAACCATTGTTAGGGATCATAAGGTATTCCATATGGATAATGTTGTTTTTACTCCTCATAATGCCTTCAATAGCAAAGAAGCATTAATCAGGATATTAGATACAGTAATAGGAAATATAAAATCCTATTCCAATAAAAATCCTGTAAATGTTGTTAATTCATAGGAAAGTGTATAATTTGAAAAAATATTGGAAAAACAGGTAAAATCATTAGAGAAATACTCAAACAAATAAAGAGGTGGATAATATCAGAAGAATAAAAGAGGAATTTTCAAAATATTTCATACTGTTGTTCCTTGTTATAGCTGTTTTCCTAGTTTTCTTGATTATCAAGCCATTTATAATTGCAATATTAACCAGCATTATACTCTCATATATATTATACCCCTTGTACGTATGTATTAATAAAAAAACAAAGAGAAAAAACCTTTCTGCGTTCATAGTAACAATGCTGGTCATAATTTTAATAATTTCTCCTATTTTATTTGTTGTAAATTCACTTACAAGGGAAGTTATAGTAGTTTATACTGATTCAAAACAAAGGATTGCAGAAGGAAATATAATTGCTATAGAATCTGATTCTAACATTTTATATGAATTAAACTCTTTCCTGGTTAATATAGCAGGAAAACCACAAGTTATTTCTTATATGGATAGCATCACAAATTCTATAATAAATTCATTATCAAACTTTATATTTACAATACCAAAGAAAATACTCAGTTTTTTTGTTATGATATTTTTAATCTTTTTCATATTAAGAGATGGGGAGTTAATGGTCAAAAAAATAAAAGATTTTATTCCATTAAAAAAACATCACCAAACTAAGATAGTGAAAAAATTTGGCAGTGTTACACGTGCGGTTGTTTATGGCCATTTTATAACAGCACTAATTCAGGGAATGGTTGGTGTATTGGGCTTGTATATCTTTGGAGTTAAATCTCCCCTTGTATGGGGAATTATTCTGTTAATTGCATGCATGATACCCTTTATTGGATCTCCAGTAGTGTGGTTCCCATTAGGTGTGTTAAAATTAATTGAAGGGCTGACAACAAACAGCATATCTGTAGCATTAAAGGGTGCAGGTCTTCTTATTTATGGATTCATTGTAATATCATCAATTGACAATTTGATAAAGCCCAAAATCATTGGAGATATAGCAAGAATCCATCCTACAATAATACTGATTGGTGTTTTAGGTGGATTGTTAATGTTTGGTGTTATAGGAATTGTTGTAGGTCCTTTAATACTATCACTATTTTTGACATTTGCTGAAATCTACAAAACAGAGATTGTCTAGAAAATGAAACTAAAGGTTAAGGATATTGATATTGCAACTGGCTGGCCACTGGTGGCAGTTCTAAATGAGTTTGATGCACTAAAGCTTGACCTTCATTATGAAGACAGGATTAAAATTAAGAAGGGAAGAAAAAGTGTTATTGCAATAATAGATATTGCTGAATCTAAAAAAATAGTTTCATGCGGTCAGATAGGATTATATGAAGAGGTTTTAACCAAACTGAATACAAAATCAGGCAATTTTGTTGATATATTTCTTGTTGAAAAGCCTGCTTCTATACAGTATATCAAAGAAAAATTAAAAGGCAAAAAACTAAGCTATAAAGAGTTCTATCAAATCATTGATGACATCATCAAAAATAAATTGAGCGAGATAGAGATAACCTACTTTGTTTCTGCCTGCTACATGCATGAGCTTGATATTGAGGAGAGTGTTTCACTGACAAGGGCAATGATTAACACAGGAGAAATATTAAAATTTAATAAATATCCTATAATGGACAAGCACTGCATCGGGGGGGTTGCAGGCAATAGGACAACAATGGTTGTAGTGCCTATAATTGCTGCTGCTGGCCTGACAATTCCAAAAACATCTTCAAGGAGCATAACAAGCCCTGCTGGAACAGCTGACACAATGGAAGTTTTATGCAATGTGTGCTTTTCAATAAAAGAAATAAAAAATATTATTAAAAAGACAAATGCCTGCCTTGTGTGGGGCGGATCTGTTAACCTTGCACCTGCAGATGACAAAATAATAAGAATAGAGCATCCTGTATCCCTTGATCCAGAGGGCCAGCTTCTGGCCAGCATTTTAGCAAAGAAAAAGTCTGTTTCTGCAACACATCTGCTTGTTGATATACCTATTGGCAGGGGAGCAAAGATAGAAAGCAGGAAAAAAGCACTCCATTTTAAAAGGCTTTTTGAGGCAATATCAAAAAAGCTTGGAATAAAAATCATGGTTGTAATCACAGATGGCTCTCAGCCAATAGGAAATGGAATTGGTCCGGCATTGGAAGCAAGGGATGTTATGTGGGTTCTGGAAAATGATTTAAGGCAGCCTTTTGATTTAAGGGAAAAATCAGTTAAAATGGCAGGGCTTCTTCTTGAAATTGGAGGAAAGGCAAAAAAAGGGGCTGGCGCTAAAAAGGCATTGGAAATACTAAAATCTGGAGCTGCTTACAAAAAAATGATAGAAATCATTAAAGCGCAGGGTGGCAAGAAAGTAAAGGCTGATGATATAAATATTGGAAAATTTAGATATAACTTTAAAGCCAATAAATCAGGGCTTATTGTTCATATAGACAATGAATCAATCTCAAAGATAGCAAGGTCTGCCGGAGCTCCACTTGATAAGGGCGCAGGAATCTATCTGCATAAGCATGTCAAGGATTCTGTTAAGAGAGGGGATAAAATATTTACAGTCCATGCTAAAAATAAGCAAAAGCTGAAGTATGCTGTTAATGTTCTCAAAAAAATAGATGGCGTTGTTATTAACTAATTCTGAACAGCTGGAGAATCTAGACGGTAGTATTGTTGTTACTTGATTGTGATAACAAAAACGAAACATTTATATAGTAGTTATACTATCTACAC
>CAYWLA010000119.1:0-3964 GCA_964458955.1 uncultured Methanosarcinales archaeon | reverse complement strand
ATAACAAAATATAAATATTAGGAATTGCTCGATTAATGCATGGATGATAAAAAATTTGCTGAAAATGTAATTAAAGACCAGAAAATTCTTAATGAAATAAAGAAAGAAATTTCAAATGTAGTTATCGGCCAAGAAAAGGTAATTAATGGGTTCTTAAGGGCTTTGCTATCAGATGGCAATGTGCTTGTAGAAGGTGTTCCGGGCCTTGCTAAAACCCTTATTGTAAGGGCTTTATCCCGTGTTATGGGTTGTGGCTTCAGCAGGATACAATTCACACCAGATCTCTTGCCAACAGACATAATAGGCATAACAGCCTATGAAAGGGAAAAAGGTTTTTATGTACTTAAGGGACCAATATTCAGCAATTTTATTCTTGCTGATGAAATAAACAGGGCACCCCCAAAAGTACAGTCTGCTTTGCTTGAGTGTATGCAGGAAAAACAGGTAACAATTGGAAAAGAAACATTTCCTATGCCCTTGCCATTCTTTATTCTTGCAACACAAAATCCCTTGGAGCAGTTAGGTGTTTACCCTTTGCCAGAAGCACAGGTTGATAGGTTCTTATTCAAAATTGACATAGGTTATCCAAACCTTAAAGAGGAACAAATAATACTTAATAATAATATAACAACGAATAAGTTTGAGAATTTCAGCTTAAAACCAAAGGTGTCTGCTGAAAAGATCTTAGAGTTGCAGGATAATGTAAAAAAGATTTACCTTGACAAAAAGATTGAAAAATACATTGTTCAGATAATTGATGCAACACGAAACCCTGATAAATATAAAATTAAACTCGGGCCTTATATAGAATGGGGTGCTTCTCCAAGGGCGTCTATTGGATTGTTTATTGCATCAAAAGCAGAGGCATTAATGCAGGGAAAAACGTTTGTAACACCTCAATATGTAAAAGAGATTGCATATGATGTTCTGAGGCATAGGGTTAGTTTAAATTATGAAGCACAGTCAGAGAATATAAAAGTTGAGGATGTAATCTCAGAGATTCTAGCAAGAGTGCCTGTTCCATAAACTATGTTTAAAAAAAATGGAAGAATTAAAGCTGAACTTAAAGCCACTTATTAAAAGATTAGAGGTATCTACTAAAAAAGGATTCATGGGAATCCTGACAGGCTCTTATAAAAGTATGTTTAAAGGAAAGGGTCTTGATTTTGAGGGATACAGAAGTTATAATGTTAGTGATGACGCTAGCATGATTGACTGGAAAGCAACCTTGAGATCACAGGATTTATTGGTTAAGATTCTTGTAGATGAAAGGAACGTTAATGTTATTTTTTTAGTTGATGTTAGCTCAAGCATGTCTTTTGCATCTGTTGAAAAGTTAAAGAATGAGTATGCAGCAGAGCTTGTTGCTTCAATGAGTTTTGCAGCAATACGGGCAGGTGATTCTGTAGGCTTGGTTATGTTTACTGATAAGATAGTTAAATTATTGCCTCCAACAATGGGCAATAAGCAGTATTTTATGATAATAAAGGCATTATCTGATCCAAAGCTTTATGATGGCAAATTTGATTTTATCAAAATAACAAAGGACTTAATGAATTCTGTTAGAAAAGGGACAATAGTTATTATTGTGTCAGATTTTATCGGGCTTAATAAAGATTGGGAAAAATATTTAATGGCTATATCTGAAAAATTTGAGGTAATTGGAATAATGGTCAGAGATCCAAGAGATTATGAAATACCAGGAGATGTTGGCCAAGTCATTATTTCAGATCCCTATTCTGAGAAAGAGATTTTAATAGATTCTGCAGCAATAAAAAAAGAATATGAATCCGCTGTTAAGGAACAGGTAAAACATATTAAAGAAACATTTATAAATTCAAAATCAGAATTCTTGGAGTTAAGAACAGACAAACCTTTCCTGAATGATATAATAAAGTTTTTTTTGATGAGGCATAAAAGAAAAAGATGATAACCTTAATATTTACTAATCCAGTTTATTTGTGGCTTTTGGTAAGCATCCCCCTTCTTATTTTAACTCATTTTTTTGTTTTGGGGTATCTTAAGAAAAGGGCTGTGAAATTTGCTAATTTCGAAGCTATAAAAAGGGTTACTGGAACTAAGTTCGAGTTGAAGAATGTTAAAACAATATCAAAAAATAGATTTTTGTTGCTTATAAGAATAATTGTTTTATTATTTCTTATATTTTCAATATCGGGCCCTGTCCTTTGGTACAGCGGCCAGGGCAGTGAGTTTGATTTTGTGATTGCTATAGATGCTTCAAGTTCAATGTTGGCAGATGATTTCATACCATACAGGCTTGATGCTGCAAGACGGGCATCTTCATTGTTTATTGAAAGTTTAAAAACAAAAACAAATGTTGGTATTGTTTCATTTGCAGGAACAAGCTTCGTTGAGCAGGGTTTAACAAATGATATGAAAGAGACAGAAGATGTTATTAATAGTATAAGAATTAAAAATGTTGGAGGAACTGATATAGGGGGGGCAATAACAACTTCAACAAACCTTTTGTTAAATCAGGAAAACTCAAGGGTTATTATCCTGCTGACAGATGGGCAAAGTACTGTTGGAACACCTATTGATGTGGCAATTGAATATGCAAACAAAAATTATGTAACAATTAACACTATAGGCATTGGCACAGAAGAAGGGGGGACATTCATAAAAGGTGACTTGCTTTCAAAACTTGATGAACCAACACTGATTGAAATAGCCCAAAAAACAGGAGGCAAGTATTATAAGGCCGAGAATGAAGAAGAATTAGCCAGTGCTTTTGATGGTATTTCATCTTCTGCAGAAGAAAAAATACCTATAGACCTATCAATGGGTTTTATGATGACTGCCCTGGCATTATTATTTATTGAATGGGGCATGATAAATACAAAGTACAGAACATTGCCATAATTTTCGCAATTTTTTTAATTATTCTGAAAATATGCTTATTTTTTTTGAAAAACCCATATAAAGAATTATTTCTAACTTTATTGTATAATCTTTTTTAAAAAGAAGATTAAAAAATTTAGGAGGTTAAAAAATGGAATTTAGTGAGAAAAGACTGGAACAAATAAAGAACATGCCAATAGTCGAGAGCAAGGTTTTAAAGAGCAAGGACGGAAAGTTTGTTATGCACAAAACAGTCATAACAGACATAAAGCCTGTAAAATACTATGAAGCTGTTCTTGAAAAAGCTTCGGAAGAACTAACAGAAGAGTAAGTTGTACTAAAAATCTTTTAAGCTTTTTTGTTTCTTTTTTTTATTAATATTTTTCCATGAAGCCCACTCTTTTCTGAAAATTTCAGGATAGTTATCATAGTTTTTCTTCAGAAAATCGACTGTGACAGGGTCAGAGGGATAGCCAGAGCCGATTGGTTCTTTTATTTTTTTTTGTATTTCTTTTATTTCATTATCCCTTGTTACTTTCGCGATTATGGAAGCTGCTGATACAACAGCATATTTAAAATCTGCTTTATGCTCTACAACAAGCTCTGTTTTTATGTTTTTCAAATATTTTTTTAAAAAATTTGTATATGCTGGGATGTTGTTGCTAGGGCAGTCAACTATTGCTTTTTCTGGCTTTAAGAAGTTTATAATCTCTGCAGATTTAATGGCCTCTAACCAGTTAAGGTTAAGGCTTTCTGACTTAAGGGCAGAATCTATCTCTTCTGGCTGGATTATTATTGTTTTATATCCTTTTGCAGCATTTATTATTTTATCAAACATTTCTTCCCTTTGCCTTGGGCTCAGCAGCTTGGAATCCTTTACCCCTAATCTTTTTAATTTATCAATATCTTTTTCATCTATAGAAATCCCTGTTATAACCAACGGCCCAATAACCGGACCCCTGCCTGCTTCATCAATGCCTAATATCAATGCCATAAAAATTAAAGAATAATATGCTTATTTAAATGTTGCGTGAAAAATAAAAAAAATAAAAAAATTATGCTTTGATTATTTTAAGTGCTGGCTTCAAATCTTTCCATGCAA
>CAYWLA010000118.1:0-3965 GCA_964458955.1 uncultured Methanosarcinales archaeon | reverse complement strand
AAAGTATAAGGGTGCCTGCTAAATTTGATGATATTGTAGAAAAAGTAAAAAAATATCATGCTATAAAAAAAAGAAAAAAATCAATTAAACCAGTAATAAAAATCCAAAGCATTTGGCCTGCAATCAAAGACAATTATAAGGAATATTATACAATATTCTCTCCTTATGTTGATAATGTCTCAAGTAATCCTTTGATTGATTATCTTGGAAAGGATGATAACTCAAAAATAGAATATGAAAAAAACTTTGACTGCCCTGTATTATACCAAAGGATTGCAATAGGGGCTAACGGAAGAGTTCTACTATGTTCCAACGATGAGATGGGAAAATATATCCTTGGAAACGCCAATAAAGAGAGCATATATGATATATGGCATGGCAAAAGGATTAAGTATGTAAGGGAATTACATAAAAAGCATATTGGTTATAAGAAAATAGAACCATGCAAAGAATGCTATCTGCCAAGGAAAACGGCACCAGTTGTTGAAATGATTGGAGATAAGAAGATAATAATTGATAAATACATTGGTAGAACAGAAGAAATTGGAAAGTGAGATGAAGAAAATGGACAAATATTTAAAACAAAAGATTGAAAGGAAAAAAAAGTATGATTTCTTAATGACTCATCATCCATCTTATAAAGCCTACAAAAATCTTGATGTTGAATTAAAATCCTATCCCTTTAAAGTTAGAATTGAACCTACAAATTATTGTAATATGAAATGTAAAATGTGTCCACAATCCAGTTTGGAAACTAATGAAAAAGGTTATATGGATCTAAATTTATTCCGTGAAATAGTTAACAAATTAAAAGGCAAGGTGGAATATTGTGGTCTTTTTTTGGGTGGTGAGCCTACTATACATCCTAAAATAATTGAAATGGTTAGAATTGCTAATGCAGCACAATTAAGACCATACTTTCATACAAATGGATTAGCTTTGACAGAAAAAAAATCAGAACAGTTAATACAAGCAGGACTCGATTATATTTCATTTTCATTTGATGGTGTTAATAGAAGAAAATATGAATCTATAAGAAAAGGATCAAATTATGATATGGTCTTGAATAATATATTAACCTTTTTAAGAATAAAAAAAGATTATGGCCTTGATAATCCTTATACAGTAATTGAAGTTCTGGACTACAATGCTCCGTATATAACAAAAGAATTTAAGAATTTGTTTTGCGGACTTCCAGTAAATGAATTGAACTTAATTAAAACCCACACCTGGACATCAGGTTTATCAAAGCCGGATAATTCTAAATATGTTCCATGCAGAATGTTATGGGACATGATGATTATTGGTTGGGATGGGACAGTATCACCTTGTTGTTTTGATATTAAAAGAAAAATGAAAATGGGTAATATAAAAGGTAAAGAAATACTAGAAATTTGGAACAATAAGAAATTTATTACAATGAGAGAAAAGATAATAAAAATGCAGTATAAAGATTTAAAATTATGTGCAACATGCCAAATGTTATTTCCAAAATAAATTGAGACTGAAAATGAAACTTACTATTCACCAGCCGGAATACATGCCATGGCTTGGTTTTTTTCACAAAATTAATATGGCTGATGTATATGTTGTATTAGACAATGTGCAATACAGGCATAAATACTTTCAGAATAGAAATAAAATTAGAGATGTTTCAGGTGAGACATGGTTAAATGTTCCAGTCTCAAGAAAAGACAGGAGATCAAAGTTAATTAAAGATGTAGAAATAGACAATACTGATATTAAATGGCAAAAAAATAATTGGAAAAGAATCTATTTTGGCTATAAGGGTGCACTATATTTTAATAAATATGCAAACTATTTTGAGAGTCTTTGCTCCACTGAATGGAAATTACTTGTTGACCTTAACCTTGATATCATAAAAAATTGTTTGAAGTTTCTAGGAATTACTACTAAAATTATACGTGCGTCGGAGTTAGGGATTGATGGACAGGGGGAGCAACTTATACTGGAGATATGTAAAGCACTGCAACCTGATGTATACATCTCAGGAATATCTGGCATAGCAGGGAAAGGAAAAGAATTTGAAGAAAATTTTTTAAAAGAAGGTATAAAAGTAATTTATCAGGATTTTCATCACCCTGTTTATAAACAATTATATGAACCATTTATTCCAAATATGTCTTCAATTGATTTGTTATTTAATTATGGAAAGGACAGTTTAAATATAATAAAAGGGGGTAAAGAACAAAATGAAAAAAGTTCTTAACTTAAATGGAACAGAAGTAGGAGAAAACAAACCTGTTTATTTTATAGCAGAAATCGCAGGGAATTTTTATACTTTTGAAGAGGGTAAGAGAATAATAAACTCGGCAATAGCTGCTGGTTGCAATTGTGTTAAATTTCAGACCTTTGATGCTGAGACAGCAACAACAAAGAAAACAATGTTTGATATGGAAAGTATTGGAAAAGTTCAGCAATATAAGATTCTTAAAGAATACCAGTGTCCAAAAGATCTTCAAAAACAGATTATGGATTATTGCAAGAAGAAAGGGATATTGGCATTTTCAGCCCCATCACATATTAAAGATATAGAATTTATGGAAAAAATAGGAAATCCCATTTATAAGATTGGTTCTGATTTAGCCTGTCATTTGCCTCTATTGAGGATTGTTGCAAGATTAAACAAACCAATAATTCTCTCAACAGGAATGTGCACATTGGAAGAGATTAGAAGATCTGTTGATACAATATTAAATGAGGGCAATGACCAGATAATATTGATGCATTGCGTATCAGATTATCCTACAAAACCGCATGAGGTAAACCTTAATGTGATTAGGACAATGCAGAAAGAATTTGGTTTTCCTGTAGGTTACTCTGACCATACAATTGGTCCAGAAATTTCATTAGCTGCAGTAGCAATGGGTACCCATGTTATTGAACGACATTTCAAACATCCAGACAACAAATCAGGACCTGATGAAATAATAAGTTCTGATGAAAAAGAGATGAGATACATAATTGAAACTACAAGAAAAATAGAAAAAGCAAAAGGTGATGGAATTAAGAGGCCATCAAAGAGTGAATATAAAAACCGGCTCCAGAACAGAGTTGGAATATGTTCGCTAAAAGATATTCCAAAAGGAACTGTTATCACTGAAAAAATGATTGATATCAGAAGACCAGGATATGGCATCCAGCCGAGATTTTTTGATCAGGTTGTTGGCAGAACAGCAAGAAAAAATATTCCAAAAGAGGAGGCGGTTACATGGGACATGATATAACAAAAAAAGAATCAAATCAAGATTTAAGTAAAAAAGATAAAACTCCTGTAATATATAAAGACAATGCATCTCTTGTAAGGAACGTAACTCTAATGGATAGGTTAAGAGTATTTTGGCTTTCAAGAAAATACAAAATGAAATTTGGGAAAAACTGTGCTGTAAAAAAAAGAGTTGAAATACAGATGACAGATAATGCAATATGTAAGTTTGGGGACAACCTTCGCTTACTTGATTATGCTTTTATACAGTTAACAAAGCCTGAACCAAAACTCATTGTAGGAAATGATGTTGCTATTGGAAGAAACACAATCATTGCATGCAAAAAACTGGTAAAGATTGGAAACTATGTAAGGATTGGTCCTTTTGTACAAATAATTGATCATGACCATTCATTTATAAAAAATAAGCTTGTAATGAATCAGAAAGCAAAATGCGAAGATGTAATTATTGGAGAAGATGTTTGGATAGGCACTCATGCAGTTATCTTAAAAGGAGTAAATGTAGGTGATGGAGCAGTTATTGCAGCAGGAGCTGTTGTAACAAGGGATGTTCCAGAAAATGCAATTGTAGGGGGTGTTCCTGCAAAAATAATAAAATATAGGAAATAAAACCCTTTATTTAAGGAAAAGATGGGAATTGAAGAATTTAAAATAGGTATTTTGATTCAGGCAAGAATGAGATCAAGTAGATTGCCTGGGAAAGTCTTGATGAGTTTAT
>CAYWLA010000117.1:0-3972 GCA_964458955.1 uncultured Methanosarcinales archaeon | reverse complement strand
CTTAAATCCAAATAAAATAAATTAGGCCAAATATGACCTGATTTAATGTCTTCATTCCATCTAATATTTTTTAAGATTTTAGGATTTATGTCTAAAAAAGTAAATTCCTGATTACAAATCCTATTAGCGTTTTCTATAATAAAATCTTGTTCTGCTAATTCTTCCAAAAAATTCCTGTCAAAAAACTTTGGTTCGTTTCTTTTAATAAAATGCTTTCTTAAATTTTTATATGTTCTCTTGGATAATTCTTTTCTTAAATCAATTTTTCTTTTTGATGTAAATCTTAACAATTCACCTTCTATATATCCTATAAAATATGAAAAAGCCGCTTTTGGATTAAGAAAAACTTTTTTAATTCTTGTTAAATTAATTGTTATCATAATTTAAACAAATTTTAATAAAATAAAGATTGTTATTGCAGTGTAAATGCCAGCTATAATATCATCCACCACAATCCCATATCCTCCATGAAGCCTTTCGCTTATATTAGCTGGATATATTTTTATGGCATCGAACAAGCCATAAATTAAAAGAATTAGAATAAAAATAATAAAAGGTAAATTTGTAAACCAAATTGTAGCAATTAATACTCCAATTACTTCATCAATAATAATTTTCTTACAATCTTTTTCTTGAAAAAGTTCTTCTGCTTTAATACTTAAAGGAACTGCAAAAATAATTAAAGCCAACGTCATTAAAATCTTAATAAAGAGAGAAAATGGATGCACTAAATATGCAACTAGAACACCAAAAGCAACTCCTACTGCGCCAGGAAAAATAGGACTATAACCAAGCCCAAAACATGTTGCAAAAAATTTTACAAAAAAACTTTTGTGATTGCTTTTAAAATCCATTAATGAGATTCTTTTTTCTTTTTATAAAAGAAATGAAATAATCCAAATAAAAAAATGAGAACAAAATACCAAATATTTAAAGATAAATTAATAATTGCTGCTCCTGCATAAACCTTTATGACATAAGTTAGGGCCACAAAAATAGAATTAACAAAACGCACTTTTTCAAGCCATAGACTATAAACAAGATCTAGAATAATAAATGAAGTAAATAAAATCGTAAATCTTAAATTAATCTGCAAAGCAAGCCATAGGCTTAAAACTATTAAAATCAAGCTCACAAATAAAGCAATGCCGGAATTTAATTTACCTGAAGCAATAGGTCTTTTAGATTTCTCTGGATGTTTTTTATCTTTTTCTATATCCAAAACATCATTCAAAAGACAAACCGCTCCAGCAGATAAACTAAACAAAAAGAATGCCTCTACTGTTTTAAGAAAAAATCCACAATCTAATATTAATCCAGCAAAAATTAAGGGAATAAAGACAAAAAGATTTCTAATCCATTCCTTTAACCGGAAACTTAAAAATAAATAATAAATAGTTTTCATGTTTCTATTATAACAACTTTTCGCTTCGCTCAAGAACGTTTCAATTAAAATGTACCCATTTTAATTATAACTCTTTTGACATTTTTCTTCCAGGTATAATTTTTTACAACTTCTTGGCAAACATTTTCTTATCTTTATATCTAACTAATAACCAAAATCCTGTAATTAATATAAAGATTGGATTTATCCAAAATAAGTAGGTATAAATTTTATCCAAAATTAATGGTGGATGATATTTGTCTACTAAATAATAAGAAATTGAACTTTTTTTGTATATTCTTTCAAAAACTGAATTTATCTTTTCTAAAAATCCCTGAGTATTATACAGCTGCCCTCCTTTTATAAATATATCATCATAAATCAAAAATGGGTCAATATAATAACTTGAAAGTGTAGGTTCTTCTTTCGCCCCATTCCTTTCAAACTTTATTTTATTAGCATAAGCTAAATTACTTACTCCAGTTCCTTTTAATTCTTCCCCTGCTTTATATATAGCGTCTCTAATCTCCAAAACATTCATAGGAATATCATCTTTATCTATAAAATATCCATTAAAAGTTGGGTGGCTTGCATACCATTTATTATATTTGCTAGACCAAACTTCTATAACTACATGACTATCAGTATAACTATGCTTAAACAAACTTTGATCCCTTATTAATTGAACTATGCGAAATTTCTGTCGAAAACTATCTAAAGCATAAGCATAAAGTAAAACAAGTTGACCACAGGTAGCGCTTGATATACCTTCTTTTAACTCCTGATAAAGAATAATTGGATTATTATTTTCTGTTGATGTTGGAACAGATAAATTAGTTAAGCTATTTCTTGTCCATTTTCTCAAAACAATTTGTTTATCAAATTCTGTCATTTCTACTATATCTGGTATATTAGCTACGATTTCTTTTTTGAAAAAAATTTTTATAGTTTGATTCTCGGATAATTTTGTATAAATATCAGGAGAATTGTATAAATTAATATCATAAAGATTTATTGTTTTGACAAATCGTGCCGATGGAGTAAATCCATAAAAATAGACAAATCCAGTAATTTGAATAAATATCAAAATTATAAATAATAATTTAAGATATTTTGCTTTTATAAGGTTTTTCATAAGCATTAATCACTCTTTTAACATTCTGTTCCCAAGTATAATTTTTTACTACTTCTTTTCTAGCATTCTTTCCTAAATCCTCTCTTAATTTCCTATCCTGAGCTAGTTTAAAAATACCATCTACTAAATTATTTATATCTCCTGGTTTTACTAACCAAGCAGTTTTTTTATGTTCTAACACTTCCCCAATCTGATCCAAATCAGAAGCTACAATACCTTTCTCCATTGCCATATATTCAAATAGTTTTGTAGGAGAACCAAAAAATGAAGTCCCATCAGGATTGGGAATATGGGAAGCAACTAAAATATCACAGGCAGCTAAATATTCTTGAATTTCAGTGAACGGAACCGTGCCGATAAAAGTGACGTATTCTTCCATTCCAGATTCTTGAATGATTCTTTCACATTCAGGACGTTCAACACCATCACCAATAAAGAGGAAATGAATTTGGAGTTTAGAATTTGGAATTTGGAATTGTTGAATTGCTAGTTTAACAGCTTGAGAGAAAACTTTTGTTCCATGCCAAACTCCAAAAGTAGATAAAGTGCCTATAACAATTTTATTTTCTACGCCTAATTTTTTTCTAATTTTAGAACCATCTATACCAGGATTAAATCTTTCAGAATCAACACCATTATAATTAACTAAGATTTTATCTTTTGTAACTCCTAGTTTTAATAATTCATCCTTTATTGGTTCAGATACTACTGAAATTAAATCTGCCTTCTTTAAACAAATATTTTCCATAAAATAGCATAATTGCTTAAAAATTAATAATCCGCCCCATTTTTGGCGAATCCAGGCTTCAGAACCATTATATTCTAAGATTAAAGGTGTCTTTGTTAAATAACTTAAAATTACTCCGCAAACATTAAAAATACTATGCCTTTGATAAATAAATTTTATGCCCTGAGTCTTTTGAGAAATCTTTATCGCTTTGTAGGCCTTAAAGATAAATCGCCAATTATAATAAATCTCAGGAATTTCGGGAAAATTAAATCTTTTAGAATAAAAAATAATATCCTGTAAAAAATCCAAGTTTGGAACTTCTATTCTATCTGAACCAATATAATGAATTTTATAACCCAATTTATCAAATCCTTTTACCACTCCCCGAAAATGAGTAAAAGAACCTCCTTGTTGTAATCCTCGAAAATTATCAGTACGTAAATATATAATTTCCTTTAGTTTTTGAGTCTGTTGATAGATTTTATCTCCTGAACTTGTCAAAGAATTTCTTTTCGGGAATAAATAAAAAACAAATAATACTATCCAAGAAAAAATAACCAATAACAAGTCAAAAATCAATTCCCATATAAATAATGGCGTATCAATAAAAATAAATCGCCAAAAAGAAAAATACTCAATATTTCCTTGATTATCAATAAAATATTCTATTTTTGCTTTCATAAAAACCAGAAGCAATTTTAAAAAATATTTAAAATTGTTATC
>CAYWLA010000116.1:0-3973 GCA_964458955.1 uncultured Methanosarcinales archaeon | reverse complement strand
GGAACAAGAGAATGGGCTCCTATATCTGGGTTGGCGAAGGAAAGAATCCTTTCCGGTAAGACTTCTTCTTATTTTTAACATATGATGTTATTTTAAGAGTTCTTGACATACTCATACCCTATGCTTTCGAAATCATTAAAAGTTGGGCAGCCAGACTCGGTTGTTTCTGCTTCAATAGGATATTTAATTTTTTTAACTTTTATTAAGTTTAATGGTCTGATTACGCCTACAGAACCAGGGTTTATGTAGGACTTAATCAAATTATTTAAAATATGACCATAACCCCATGCAAATTTTTTGGTGTTTCCATTTATTCCATTTATTTCATCAAGAGAAACAGATACAATTTTACTTCCCCATTTTAGGTTATCAGTAATTAATTTTCCATCAAACTCATCAATAACAGTTTCAATTGTTTCAAATTCTTCTTTAGATAATTTATTAGTGAAGGCAGTTAGTCCATAAGTTAAAACATCTTTTGTTATTGGAGGATGTATTTTTACAATATAATCTGTTGTGTAGCTTGTACCATCCTCAAGAATCTTTCCAACTGACTTTATTCTTTGAACAGAATCATAATCATATTTAACAATAACCTCTGGTTCTCTTTTAAGAAATTTTTCACCAAGCAATTCGTTTAGAGATTCTGGTGCTTCATATTTATCCCAGAATTCCTCCTTTATCTCTCTACGAACTAATTCTTCTGGAGACTTATCATCATTAACACCTTTCTTCCAGTTTCCTCCTATGAAGTTTAATCCATTATCAAAGAAAGGAGCCTTATAATCAGGATCTTTTTGCTCTAGAATAAAATGTAAACCTTTCTCTGGATCCACATAATAAGCCAATAGTGATGCTGCATGATGATTTAATATAATTGATTCTTCCATATTGTTTTCTATAAGTTATTAAAGGTATATAAATTTTTCGATTTATATTAACTATATAGTAATAATATAAATAACTAGTAAATACTAACTTAGATAATGCATAACAAGTTTTTTAAATAAATAGTTTTATTTAGTTCTCATGGGCCTGTAGCATAACCTGGATAGTGCAACCGGCTTCGGACCGGTTCATCAGGGTTCGAATCCCTGCAGGCTCATATTCAACTAATGTAAGATTTTCTGGAAAATAGAAAATTAATGTGTATATAAAAAGAAAGATTTATATATTACATTGTATTACACATGTAATATCATGGAAACTGTAACATTTAAACTTCAGGGAGATATTATAGAGAAAATGGACAATCTTCTTAAACCTCTTAATTTCAGCAACAGAACAGAGTTCATAAGAGAGTCAATAAGGGAAAAACTTAACTCAATTGAAAAGGATTTTGTTCTTATGGAGATAATGAGGTTTAAGGGTTCTTCAAAGGAATCTATAAGCGATGAAAAACTTCATCTTATAAGGGATGAAGTTGCAAGAAAATATGCCAAGAAACTTAAAGTAAAGCTAGATTAGTTCCTCAGGCTTCCTTATCTCAGCTATTTCCTGAAGCTCTTCAAAATGATGGTCTCTTGTGACCATGACTGCATTGCTGTCTCTTGCAATTATGGAGTGTAAGGCATCCCCAAAAGGAATGTTTAACTTTTTGCTTAATTTTTTTGCTTCTATTACCTGTTCCTTGTTTATACTTGCTTTTTCCATGATTTCAGAAACACTATCAAAAAGGTTTCTTATTGTGTTTTTATCATAAGCTATTGAAAGTTCATCAAGAACCAGGTTTGAATAAATGATCTTTTCATTGTTCTCTCTTATTTTTTTCAGGAGCTCAAATGCCCATTCACCCAATGGTCTGAATCTGTCATGCCTGTTCTCGTGAAGGTCCCTCCATATTGCAGAATCAAGGTAGTATTTTCTTTTCATCTGAATTAAAGAAGAATTCTTTTTAATAAGTGTTGCCTGGTTTTTTCTAAAAATTCTTCGGGATTTTGATATATTATGCAAATGTACCTGCTTCTGTAAAATCAGCGGAAATTTAAGGCAAAGCATAATAAATAGTTTAGTTCTGTCCTGATTAATGGAAACCAAAAACCTTAAATACTATAGTGAATTACATCCTACTATGGTAACAACAATACAAATAAGCAATAACCTGCAGGAAGAATTGAGCAAAAGAAAGCTTTTTGACAGGGAGACCTATGAAGAGGTTATATGGAATCTGATGGAGGACACAATGGAGCTGAATGAACAGACCAAAAAAGAGATTGGACAGTCCCGTGCAGAAATAAGAAACAGCAAGTATGTTAAACTTGATGAAGCCAAAAAAAGGCTTGGTATATGATGTATGAGATAGTTATTTCTGAAAGGGCTTTTAAAGAGATAGGCAAGCTTGAAAAATCAATACAGAAGAGGATAATTAATGCCTTGGAAAGAATAAGGTTCAGGCCCTATGCTTTTATAACAAAATTAGTTGGTGATTCTGGATACAGATTAAGGGCAGGTGATTACAGGATAATAATTGATATTGACAAGAACAGGCTCGTTGTGTTAAAAGTTGGCCACAGAAAGAACATCTACAAGAATTTATGATTAAGGTTTTTCTATGTCCTTAAGTATGCTCATTATGCATTTTCTTTTGTTTCCATCACCAATTTTAATTAGTTCAGAATAATGAGACCATGTTAATTTAGGAGACAGTGTCTCCTATTTCTTAATAAAACACCTTTTTAATTATTGTTTTCTATTAAGTATTTAATTGTTGAGCAGAAGAACTTTGCGTTCCTGATTGATTGCTCTGCAAATGGCTTGTTTGCATTGGCATTGATATTATAAGTAAATCTTCCCCTATTTCTTTTTTCATAAAAAAATATTTTCAAGAGATTTTCTGCCTTGTTTGATTCTTCCTCATAAATCTCAGCTAGTTGCCTGTCTAATTTCCTGGATTCAACTATTTTCTTAAACTCTTCATAAGTTTTTTTATGCTCTTCCGGGGGACTCGTACCAATATTCAATGAAATAAGAAACGCTTTTGCAGAATAAAAAATTGCATAATAGCTTTCAGAAATAACATTATTAAAAAAAGTCTTGTTTAAGCTAATTCCTAATTTAATCTTTACATCTTCATCTGTAGAAAGCGAGAAATTTGCATTTGCTAAAACAAGCTCGTTTTCTGCTCTGTCCAGATAACCCTTAACCTTTATATCCATTTTCAACTGCTTCTTTAACTAGTTCATAAAAGATATGGGCATTTTTTAGTATTATATTTTTTTTAACTATTTCTTTGCCATAATTTTCTTCTTTAGTTGTTAACATTTCAATAAAATCCTTTTTTCTGAAAACATAAAGATGAATATTGGGAATAAGGAGCATTGTTCTGTTTTCAATCAATTTTTGTAAAGAGACTATATTCTCTTTATCAGGAACTATTACAACAAGGTCCATATCTGATTTTTTATTGAATTTTCCTGAGGCATAGCTTCCTGCAACCAGGATAAGGTAATCTGAAATCTCTCTGATATTGAGAATTTCTGAGTAGTTTGGACTTTTTATTCCCTGTTTTTCATCTAAAAAGCTTAGAGTTAAGATTGATTCGCGTGAGAGGCTTAAGCTGATTAACCTTGTGTTTCCAATATTCTCTGAGACTAAGATGTTTTTTTTGTTTAGTGTTTCAACTGCTTCATATACTCTCTGGTATGATTTGCTTTTTATTTTTTTCATTATTTCCCTGATGCTTGCTTTAAGGAAAAGCTGTTTCCTGAACAGTTCAATTATTTTTAGCTGGTTTTTAGTTATTTCCATTTTGAGATAATATTATCTCAAATATGGGATATATATAAATCTTTCGGTTCATGAGAAGATGATATGCTTATTTTAATAAAGGTTTTATCTCAAAAGAATGTTTTTTTCCATAATAAACAAAAGATTTACGATTGAGACGGAGAAATTGCTGAGCTAAAAAGTGCATTTTATTTCTCTCTTTTCTCTATGTCCTTAAGAATGCTCATTATGTATTTTCTTGGTTATT
>CAYWLA010000115.1:0-4019 GCA_964458955.1 uncultured Methanosarcinales archaeon | reverse complement strand
TCAGCCACTTTCTGGTACATCTCTGTTGACATCTTTTGCACAAGCTGGTTTACTTCATCCATCTTTGCTTTTATTGCTGCTGCGTCTTTCTTCTCTGGCTTCAATAGTTCCTTTAATTCCATTATTTTTCCTTTAACAGTCTCAAGCTCATTGGTGTCAACCTTTCCCTCAAAATCCTTAAAAAGTTTCTCTGTTGAGTAAACTAAATTGTCTGCCTGGTTTATTGTTTCAACCTCTTCTTTTCTTTTCTTGTCTTCCTCTGCATGTGCTTCAGCTTCTTTTCTCATTTTTTCCACTTCTTCATCATTGAGCTTTTGCGAGGCAGTAATTTTTATTGACTGCTCTTTTCCTGTTCCAAGGTCTTTTGCTGTTACATGCACAATTCCATTTGCATCAATATCAAACGTAACTTCTATCTGTGGCACGCCTCTTGGCGCAGGCGGAATCCCGACAAGGTCAAATCTTCCAAGGCTTTTGTTGTCAGCAGCCATTGAACGCTCACCTTGCAGGACATTTATTGTCACAGCAGACTGGCTGTCTGCAGCTGTTGAAAATATCTGCGATTTTTTTGTTGGGATTGTTGTATTTCTCTCAATCAAAGGAGTTCTCACCCCTCCGAGTGTTTCAATTCCTAAAGTTAAAGGTGTAACATCCAATAGCAGGATATCTTTTATTTCTCCTGCAAGGACACCTGCCTGTATAGCAGCTCCTGCTGCAACACATTCCATTGGATCAACTCCACCTTCTACTTTTTTTCCTATAAAGTCTTCAACAAACTTCTTTACACAAGGCATTCTTGTAGGCCCGCCAACCATAATAATTTTGTCAATATCTTCTGGATTTAGTTTAGCGTCTTTTATTGCCTGCTCAACAGGGTGCTTGCATTTCTTTATTATCGGCTCAATCAAGTCCTCAAGTTTTGAGCGCCTTATCTTCATTGTCAAATGCTTTGGGCCTTTATCAGTAGCAGTTATAAAAGGAAGATTTATATCAGTTTCAAGCGTTGTAGAAAGCTCTATTTTGGCTTTTTCAGCTGCCTCTCTTAATCTTTGCATTGCTACAGGATCATTTTTTAGGTCAATTCCCTCTTTATTCTTGAATTCTTTAATAATAAAGTCTGTAAGTACACTATCCATATCTGTTCCGCCAAGCTGTGTGTCTCCGCTTGTGGATTTTACCTCAAAGACTCCATCACCAAACTCCATTATTGTAACGTCAAGAGTTCCTCCGCCAAAGTCAAACACTAAAATCTTAAGTTCCTTATCTGTTTTGTCAAGCCCATAAGCTAGAGATGCAGCTGTTGGCTCATTTACTATCCTAACAACATCAAGGCCGGCGATTGTTCCTGCATCCTTTGTTGCCTGCCTTTGATTGTCGTCAAAATATGCAGGGCATGTTATAACTGCTTTTGAGATTGGCTCTCCAATAAATTCCTCTGCATCTTTTTTTATTTTCTGAAGTATGAATGCAGATATCTGCTGAGGAGTGTATTCCTTGCCATTAATCTTGTACTTATGGCTTGTGCCCATCTTTCTCTTAACAGCTGTTATTGTTCTCTCAGGATTTGAAATAGCCTGCCTTCTTGCCGGCTCTCCAACCAGCATCTGGCTGTCGTCTGTAAAAGCAACTATTGATGGAAATGCCTTTCCGTAAGCTGTTGTTCCCTCAGAACTTGGTATTATAATTGGCTTTCCCGCCTGCAGAAAAGCTGCTGCAGAATTGCTTGTTCCTAAATCTATTCCGATTATCTTTTCTTTTTTTGTTTTTTCTTTTACCATTTTATTTGCCCCCTATATTAATTATCCAAAATAACTTGGGGATTCCACTGTTTTCCCCTCTTTTGTTGTTTTGATTTTTTTCTTTTTTTCAAGTTTTTTTATTGAATCCGGCTTGTCTATTTTTCCAAACTCAGATTCATATTTCTTTACAACTTGTGACAAAACATTAAGAAACTGCTTTGCGTGATATGGCTCCATCATAACAACATTATGCTTTAATGCTATTGTAGCAGTCTGGCTTCTTGCATCTACCCTTGGTGTTATACACCTGAAATCAAGGATAAATTGTGTCGGGCTGAAGTTAATTGATGTTTCGTGTGAAAAAAATGCATCACCATCCATTATGCTCATGTTTATTTTTTGTTTTTCTGCCATTTTAACCTCCTAATCATCTTTTTTCAAAGCAATTTTTCTTAATTCCTCAACTCTTTCGTGGCTGAGTATCGTTCTTTCCTTCCCTTTTACTCTCTTTAATGAGCCTATTTCAACAACCTCAAGAAACTTTACAAGCTTCCTTTGGTTGAAATTATCATAATCCTTTAAAGAGCCCAATGCCTCATACAAATCCTGGTCTGTTGTTACAAGGTCTATTTCATTGTTGCTGCATAATATTATGTTCTCTATTTTATTGCTTGTTCCAAGGAAATATTTTAGTATGGCTTCAGCTTTAAGGTATAATTTCTGCTTTTGCATTTCATTATTCATTTCTAAACCTCATAGCTTAATATTTTTTTTAATCTTTCTTCATTAGGAACAAGCTCCTTTAGTGAGCCGCCTGGTATTGGGCTGTTTTGTGTTAAAAATGTGCTCCATTGCCTTATTGACTCGGGGTCATCTGGATTTACAAAGTAATTAAGCATAAACCACTGGTTTAAGTCATTACCATACGTATTGCAGTTGCCTACACTGCAGTGCAATGGTTTTGCCTCATGGATTGAGCAGCCAATCTGCTCATTATAAAAAATACATTTGCCATATGGCTTTGTTCCTTTGATTAACTTTGGCCTCAGTATTTTTGTATTAAATCTATCGTGCTCTTCAAGATATTTCTCTTTGATTTTGTCTGTTGTTGTTCTCAGAAACCTTGCAATTTTTATAATATCATCATCCACTAAAAAGCCGGATGTATATTTGCAGCAGTTTCCGCATTTTTTGCATTCTTTGCTAAGTTTCAATATAGTTTCTTTTGGTGTTTTTTTTGAAATAAGCATTTTTCACCCTCTTATTTGTTTTTTGCAATTTTTACTTTTGCATGCCTTATTATTTTATCGTTAAGTATATAACCTTTTTGCAAAATTTCTGTTATTGTATTGTCAGGATTATCGCTTTTTTCATGCATCATTACTTCATGATTATATGGGTCAAACTTTTCATTTAAGGGGTTTATTTGCTTTATACCCTCTTTTTCAAGTGTTGAATAAAACTGTGAAAATACTAACCTCATTCCTTCAAGGAATTTATTTTTGTCCTGATGGTTTTTTAAGGCACTTTCAAATGAATCAACTATTGGTAGCAACTTAATTATTAGGTTTTGTGATGAATATTTAATGAAATTTTCATTTTCTTTATCAATTCTTTTTTTGTAGTTCTCAAATTCTGCCTGCAGGTGTTGTAATGAATTTGTGAGTTCTTTTGTTTTATGATTTAATTCTTTTATTAGTTTATCTTTATTTTCAATTTCTGATTTTTTATTTGTTTCCTGTTTAGTCATTTAATCACCGGATTGATTTAATGTTATGTTGACTTAAAGTCAACCATTACATATTAGGATAAACAGCTTATATATAAATGTTTTGGAAAAAGTTTATAAATAAATGAAATAATTTAATCAGATATGGAATATATTCATCAAAGGGTAACCATAATAAGATTCAGAAAACCGCTTAAAAAAGATGTCAATGAAGAGCTTCAGTGGTTTGGCTCTTCACTTGGATTATTTAATTTAAGGGATAGGAACAGTTCATGCTTTAGGATATTTATTGAATTAGTTAAGAGTTCCAGGAAAAAAAAGCCATTGTCAAGCGATGAGCTTGCATATAAGACCGGGTTAAGCAGGGGGACAATTATACATCACCTGAATAAGCTAATAGGGTCTGGCATTGTTGTTAATGAAAAAAGTAGATATATCCTAAGAGTTGAGAACCTAAAAGTGCTTGTTGATGAAATAGAAAAAGATATCAAAAGGGCATGCAGTGACCTTAAAGAAATAGCAAAGAATATTGACGAAGAGTTAGGGTTATA
>CAYWLA010000114.1:0-4079 GCA_964458955.1 uncultured Methanosarcinales archaeon | reverse complement strand
CTTTTATATACCTCTATTAACATCATCTTAAGGGATAATTATAAAACTCTGCTCCCGGAACTGGACGATGTTAGAATCTGTATTTAACAAGTAAATACCGAAGTAGTCGAAGCCACACAAAAAATATCAATATAAAGCACTCCAACAAAATAATCATCGAGATAAGAATTATTTTGTTAGCTCCGAGAAATAGAATCAATTATGAAACCTTTACTTTAGGTAGGAAGACAAAATATCTAACATCAGTTTTGATCCTGTTTTTTTCTCAATACCATCAAAGTCATACTTTTTTTTCTCAGCTATACTGGCAGGAAAGAATTCTTTTTTCACTTCTGTAACAGAATGGAATTCTTCTTTCTGTTTTTCTTTCTCTATTTTTTTATTTTTAGTTTTCATATTAATTTTGAATATTTTTATTAAAATATTCTTTTTTCTTAATCCACACAAAACCATCTCCTTTTGAGATAACAACCACATCAACAGGTCCTGCTACAGTTTCATCTTCCATAGATACTCTTCGCTTAAATGAGGTAAGTGTAACTAATGTTTCTGCCATCACAGCAAGCTCATCTTTAGGAAGCACTGCAACAACCTGAAGTATAGGGTCAACAAAATACTCGTGTCTTATTTCCCTAAACTTTTGTAAAAATTCATTCGTGGTTTCCATTATTTGTTTTGAAATATCTTTACTGAGTTTAGCTTTTGATTTACCGCCTGCTTTAAATTTCTCAACTATAAACTTTGGATATTTCGTGGCTAATTCATATAGACCTTCTCTAATAAGCTGTAGAAAAGAAGGATCTATCCCTTCTATGAATCTTACCACCATTTCTTTTTGAGCGAAAGGAAGTATCGCTGCCCCCATTTTAAAATCCACCTTGGATTCCCCATCTTTTTTAAGCTTTAAAAAACCATTGGCAATCCCCTCTATTGCATAAGCATTCAAGCACGGGAATATATCCTTTTCACCAAAACCAGCGATAATGAGACCTGAGAGTCTCATATTTGCAACTCCGCCCTCGTGGAATTTAAAAAATAACCATACGGCAATTTTATTAAGCCTCCTCGAAAAAGTTTGATTGATGGGAAATTTCTCAAAAGTACTCTTTCGTATTTTTTGAATCTGTATGTCGTATTTTCTCTTAAAATCACTTATTTTCTTTTTTGTTGCTTTTGGAAGTAATTTACTTTTCTGCCACCCCTTATACGCTTCTTCAATCTTTTGAGAAACTATTTTCACTATTTCCTTTCGGCTGATTTTTTTTGTTTTTCAAGTCTTCCGCCTATTTCATCTAAAATTTTCTTACGGAGATATTCAAAATAGCCCCTAATATTTCCTTGAACATATTTTTCTTGTTCTTTTTTGGGAAAAAGTAATTCATTCTTTTCTATGAACTTAAAAAAATCATCACAATATTCTTGAAGAAAGTTAAATTTTTTTGTCCCAATTTTTTACTATATAACTTGACAATAGTTTCCCACGGCACGTTAAGTAATGAAGCATCCCCATAAATCATTATGCCGATTGGGTGATGATTAGATAAACAAAAGATTTTATTCGCAGATGTAAAAATCTTTTGCCCCTTTTTGGTACGAAAAGTAGCGGCGCTATCTGCCGCCAAAGATATTGCTTGTTTATTCATTATTGCTATCTCCGCTGTCATATCATTTTCCGCTTTTATACTTAGTTAGCATTTATAATATTAGCTCCGCATTGTAAACAGTATTATAACTATATTTAAACAATCAAACAAGTATATTTATATCCCAGATTTAAGTCCATAGGCTTGATTTAACTACTCTCTCTATTGTATCTCTCGTATATTTGTCCTCTTGTTTTGTTATAACTATCTATTAATGAGACAATTTTATCATTGGGAAGTGTTTGATTTTCTGTCTTTAAGATTAACTTTATAAAATCTTCAATGTTTTTAATTTTTGAAGCTTTATTCAACAAATCTTGTTGTTGGGGGTACATTCGGGATTTTATCACGGCTTCGTAGTGTTTATCCTCGTCATACCACTCATACATCCATTTATACCAAGTATAAACATCATAAACCGATAGCACGGTTGCTTCTGGAGTCCCTAATATAAAGTTAAGTTCACCATCTAACTCTGTGAGTTGCTTTGTAAGTTCGTATAACTCCTGTCCAGATAATAGTGCTATCTTTGGTCTAAACATATAAATTAAATTTACCCCACCCCGCTACTCACTATTCTTCCACCCCATCATCCAACTCACTACTTATCTTGCGGTTTTCAACACTATACAGATTGCTGGCATATTTTCATTTCGCAGAA
This sequence comes from uncultured Methanosarcinales archaeon, assembly GCA_964458955.1. Classification (GTDB taxonomy): domain Archaea; phylum Nanobdellota; class Nanobdellia; order Woesearchaeales; family CG1-02-33-12; genus CG1-02-33-12. The sequence goes on along the minus strand of CAYWLA010000114.1, from coordinate 1,775 downwards.
TAGAGTAATATTTTTCTACCCGATAATCTATGACTTTATTGTTTTCCGCCCGAACCTGTTTTGCAATTTCCTTTACTGCCTGAACATTATTGGACTTACGACCAAAGAGATAAATATTTTGAGCTCCACGAGTGATTTTTTCATTAATTCTTTTAATATACGGTTTGTATCCCTCACATTCTAACTTACCTCGTTGCGCTACAAAAAGAATGCCAATTTTAATATCATCCCGAACAAACTCCCAATCTTTTATAAAGTCGCCGGAATCAAGATTTGCAAATGACTCAAGAAAATCAAAGAAATTTTTTGTTTCCTGAAACTCACGATTGGTCGGAGATTGTGGATAGAGTTTCTTACCCATCAATCTAATTTCTCGTAAAAGTATGCGAGTGAATAAACCTTTTCTTTCCATTTTTTCAATTACCGCGAAGGTTTTATTAAGATCGGCATCGGTATTTAATGTTGGATGTAAGATGTTAGCGAAAAAATAATCCGTGGAAGTTCCATTGTCTCGTTCTTCACACAAAATCTTTTTGGTCAAAGCAAAATTCAAGGCTAATTGTAATTTATCCGAAAGATAAATCTTCGCCGTATGTAAAACACCCCTCGTAACATAGTGAGTAATTGCATTAACAACATTCTTATCGTGATTTTCGTAATGTTGCATTCGGATAATCACCTTGCCCTTCCGAAGAAATGACTCAATATTTTCCTGATTCACCCAGACCACTTCAACACCTTTGGTAATCAATCCTTCCGCCTCTTTATTTATTTTCTTTGATGCACGATTTATTCGTGATCTTATATCCCTTTGGATAAATTGTTTTTCTCTTCTTACTCCAAATTTCAACAAGAATTTATCAAATTTTGCCAACCACGCATCAAACTCTTCTGGATATCTATACAAATATAGCAACATCGCCAAAAACAAAAGCCAACCACTCCACGGTAAAATTATCTTCAGCCCGCCCCACACTATTGAAATTGTGTTAATGCCATCTGTCATAATTTCTTTTTCTTTTCAATTTTTTTAATACAAATTTCCTTATTGCAACCGACTTTTACTCCATTATCCTCAAAGAATGAAAATAAATTTTCATTCGTAATCACATCATTACAAAAAGCACATTTTATTTTCCCAGCCAAAAAATCATCCTTGAGCCCAAGCTTTTCAAGGACTGGAAGTAGATCTTGGTTGTGGACAAAGTCAAGTTCTTGTTTTTTAATATCTTCTTCCATATATTTCCATTATACCAAAAAATCGCCTATTAAGCGACTTTAAAATTCGCTCCGCGGGTAGGACTCGAACCTACAACCATCACGTTAACAGCGTGCCGCTCTACCATTGAGCTACCGCGGAATGTATAAATTATACTATTATTTTTTTGATTTATCAAATAAGTTATTGGTTTTAGCTGCTATAGGACCTTTTGATTTGGAGTAAAGTGATTTTTTCCTTTTGTTATACGGAACTTCTGCTGGAGAAGATAAAAACTCCACTGCTATCTGGCAAATATGCATATCAGGATATAGAGCTACTGGTAAATTAGATTGATTGCTAATTTCTAATGTTAAAGTACCTTCAAATCCAGGATCTACAAAACCAGCTGTATGCACTAAAATTCCCATTCTAGCTAAAGTGCTTTTACCTTCAACTTTTAAAACCATATCGTCTGGCACTTTTACATATTCTTTAGTGCTAGCTAATATAAAATTATTAGGATGAAGAATAAAAGCTTCCCCTCTTTTTACTTTTTTAGTAATAATAAAATCCT
>CAYWLA010000113.1:0-4105 GCA_964458955.1 uncultured Methanosarcinales archaeon | reverse complement strand
AAATTACCAAACATCTTGCATGAGGTAATAAAAACTGCAAGTTTCTTTCTAGGGAAACTTTCATGAGGTAATCAAAATGGCAGGAGAAGAATCATTATTGGCATCAACAGACCAGTATCTAAAGGCTGGAATACACATAGGAACAAAATTCAGAACAAAATATATGGAGAAGTTTATCTATAAAACAAGGCCAGACGGGCTATCAGTCCTGAACCTGCAGCAAATAGATGAAAGAATAAAAATATGCGCTAATTTTTTAGCACAATATGCTCCTGAGGACATCATTGTGGTAAGCAGGAGGGAAAATGGCTGGAAATCAATCAGAATGCTTTCAAAACTTACTGGAATAAGGGTTTTTGCAGGGAGATATCCTCCTGGAATACTTACAAATACAAATCTAGACAAGTTTATTGAGGCTAAGATAGTCTTGGTTACAGATTCCTGGCCTGACAGGAATGTTATAAGCGAGGCAATGAAAATAGGGATACCTGTAATTGCCTTGTGCGACACAAATAACCAGTCAAATAACATTGACTTAGTTGTGCCTTGCAACAACAAGGGAAAGAAAAGTTTAGGCCTGTTTTTCTGGATTCTTACAAGAGAATACTTGAAGAAGCGCGGAATGATAAAAAATGATTCTGAATTCAAGGCAACTATTGATGATTTCACAGAGGAATAATTAACTTATTCCAAAAATTCCCTTTTCTTTTATTTCAAATAAAATCTCTTTATTAGTTAGGGATTCATGCTTTCTGATGATTGCTTTTCTTTTGCTGTTTATCTTCTCCAGCTCTATAAGGCATTTGCTCCAGTTCCTCAGCATATTGCCGCCAACAAGATTTATCTGGCCATTAGTTAAGTTATCATAAACCTGCTCTGTAAGTATAACTGGAACTCCCTGCCGCGTTATATCTGCGAGAGTCCTTAACTGCATATCCATTGATTTATTTGCTTTGTAGGCATCCTCATTCAGCTTTACCCTGTATTTTGAGCCTATTGTATCCACAATAACAAGGGATATTTTTCCATTGTCAACAAGCAGCTTTATTTTTTCCATCTTTTCCTGCTGTTCACTAAATGATTTTATGCTGAAAATTATTGTGTTATGAAGAACCTTTTCAAAATTCTCACCTGAAAGCTGCTTTAGTCTTTCAACTGAAAAACCATTTTCAGTATCCATAAAAACAGATTTTTTCCCCTGCTTTGCCTGCACTATTGCAGCAAGCATTGCTAAGGTTGTTTTTCCGCTTGCAGCTGGGCCATAAATAGTTGTAACAACTTTGTTATAGCCGCCATCAAGCAGATTATCAATAATTTCTGAGCCAGAACTTATCTTTTCTTCCATATAATCTAAGGCTATAATTTTCTTTATATAGTTTTCTTATTTTTTTAAGAAGATTTACGGTTTATGTTAATATTATATGAACTACAGCCTTTACTCATAAAAAGCTTGCTTACTTCCATCATTATAAACCCTAAGCTTGAGATGCATATGATTTTAAGCCAGTCTATTGCTAATAATGAAACAGTTCCAAAGATAGTTTGTAATGGGCCCCAATAAATTACTGCTACTTGTATAGCTAATGATAAGCAAACAGCTCCAAGCAACCACTTATTTGAAAAGGGGTTTAATTTCCTTAAAGATGGAAGTAATGACCTGCTGCTCATAACAGCAAACATCTGGAACATAACAAGAGTAGTGAATGCTACTGTCTGGGCTTTGCTTAAATCAATTTCTTTATATTGCATAAACATAAATAATGCTCCTAAGCCCATTATCAATCCAAATATGACTATAGAAGCAAATATTCTCCTCGAAATTGGTTTTTCTTTCGGATTTCTGGGTGGAAGTTTCATAATCCCTTCTTCACTTGATTCAAACCCCAAACCCAAAGCAGGAAAATCATCTGTTAGCAGATTCATTAATAAAATTTGAAGAGGGAGCAATGGAAGAGGAAATTTAAGCATTATTGCCATGAATACCGCAGTTATTTCTCCAGCATTGCATGATAAAAGATATTTTGCTGATTTAATCATTTTGTTATAGATGTTTCTGCCTTCTTCGATTGCATTTACTATTGTAGCAAAATTATCATCTGTTAAAGTTGCCTTTGAAACTTCTTTAGCTACATCAGTGCCTGTAATCCCCATTGCAATGCCAATATCAGCTTTTTTCAAAGCAGGCGCATCATTTACACCATCGCCAGTCATTGCTACAATATGCCCTCTTTTTTGCAGGGCATCAACAATTCTTGACTTTTGAATTGGAAGGGCCCTGGCTATAATTCTAACTTTTTCTATGTTTTTCTCAAGTTCAGCATCACTCATTTTTTCAACATCATCGCCGGTTAGCACAATATCTCCTTCCTTGAATAATCCAATCTGCTGGGCTACTGCTTTGGTTGTTATGGCATGGTCTCCTGTTATTACCATAACCCTTATCCCTGCTTCCTGGCATTGTTCAATTGCATGTTTAACTTCATCTCGTGGTGGATCAATCATTCCAACAAGCCCTGCAAATATCAAATTTTTCTCTACACTATCAATGCTGTATTTCTTAGAATCAGGAAGTTCTCTATATGCAAGAGCAAGCACTCTCAAAGCTTTTTCAGCAAAAGAATCATTCATCTTAAGAATTTTTTCTTTATCTTTTTTAGTGAGATTTCTTACTTTGCCTTTCTCAATTATTTTATCGCATACTTTTAAAAGAATATCCGGAGCTCCTTTAACATAAGCTTCTGTTTTCTTATTTATTTTATTTTTGAATATAACAGACATTCTTTTTCTGTCTGAATCAAATGGCAGTTCTTCAATAAGAGTAAAATGGCTGTGCAAATCCTCATCTTCAAGTTTTCCTTTTTTTCCAAGAACAATTAAAGAACCTTCAGTAGGGTCTCCGAGAATTTCAAATCTGCCCTTGCTTTTAATCAATTTGGCATTATTGCATAAATAACCTATTCGTAGAAATAATTCCAACTGTTTTGGATTAATCTGTTTATCATTCACATAAAAATTCCCTTCTGGTTCATAACCAGTACCGCTTACTTTTATTAATTGGTTATCACAAAAAACTTCTGTTATAGTCATTTGGTTTTTTGTTATTGTTCCTGTCTTGTCAGAGCAAATGATAGTAGTAGCACCCAAACTTTCTGCTGCAGGGAGTTTTTTAATCAGCATATTCTTTTTTGCAAGCCTTTTTGTCCCCATAGATAAGCCAACAGTTACAATGATGGGGAGTGAATTTGGGATAGTAGAAACAGTTAAAGCCAATGCAAACACAAGCATTTTACCAAAAGTTAGAGTTCCTTGCAATGTTCCTGAAACTAACACAATTATAATTAAGATAACTGCTACTATTCCAATCTGTTTTGCCAATAGTGCAAATTTTTTCTGTAAGGGTGTTTGGATTTCTTTTGTTGTTTGTAGTGAAATAGCAATTTTTCCAAATTCTGTTTTCATGCCTGTGCTGATAACAATACCTTTCCCTTTTCCATATGTTACGGCAGTGCCCATAAAAGCCATATTCTCCTGGTCTGCTACAGAAGTCCCTAATTTGAATGTTTCAGTGACCTTGTTTGATGGAACGGATTCCCCTGTCAAAGATGATTCATCTATCTGCAAGCTTGAAACTTCTATTAGCCTTGAATCTGCTGGAACAATATCTCCTGCTTCAAGTAAAAGAATATCTCCTGGCACAACCTCTCTTGCAGGTATTTTTTGTTCTTTTCCATTACGCAGAACCCTGGCTGTTGGGGCAGATATCTTTTTTAATGCCTCAATCGCTTTTTCAGCCTTATATTCTTGAATAAAACCAAGCACAGCATTTAAAAGCACTATTAAAAATATAGCTATTGACTCAATTCTTTCTCCAAGAAACAAAGATAAGAACCCTGCAAAAATAAGCAGTAAGATAAGAGCATTCTTAAATTGATTTAAAAAAATAGTCAGCGCAGTAAGCCTTTTTTCTTTCTGCAATTCATTATATCCAAATTCTTCCAGCCTTTTTTCAGCTTCTTTTTTAGTTAAGCCTTTTTCAGAGCTCTTTAATGATTTGATTGCTTTGGATATGCTTATGTTATAATAATCACCCATTTTTCAATTCCAT
>CAYWLA010000112.1:0-4165 GCA_964458955.1 uncultured Methanosarcinales archaeon | reverse complement strand
CGAAAGATTTATAAACTATTAAATATACCTTTATGGATTAAGGAGTGTAAAATGGAAAAAAATCAAGAAAATCAAAATGAGTATTATAAATCATCATTAAATGCAAAAATACCTCTTGCTGAGATGGTAATAAAAGAGGCGTATAATAATCAGATAAATATTGTTAAAAAACAACAGGAAATAGTAGAAAAGATGGGTTTTATTGAAAATGTTTCTTTTATCAATATAGTGCCTAGAAGGGGTGAGAGATTAATGAGACGCAATGGCTTTGTCATTGGATTAAAAGAGATATATGTTGGTGAAGAAAGTAAACAACTATTTGAAGCAGGAATATACACTGAAGAGGAAAATAAGATTTATGATTCTGTTGAGGTCTCTGAAAAGCCCTTTGGTTATACATTTGGCTTTAGTGTTAAATTTCCAGAAAAAAAATATAGCATAGTTATTGACTCAGAAAAAGGAGAGAGTGTGCCTATTAACTCAGAAAATTTAGAAAATAAATTAAAAGAACAGGGTTTAAAACCTTCTCTAGTAAAAAAAGCTCAAACTAAATACAATGATGAAAAATGGGATAAAGAACAGGTTTATCAGGTTTTCTTTAATTATGCAATATCTGAAAAAAAAATAGATGAGTTTAGAAAAATGAAAGTAGAAGAAATTAAGGATGACTTTAGAAATGGTATAAAAAAACCATTGGAAAAAGCAATTGATTACATTGTAAATCTTGAATTGAAATAAGCTTAAAATAAATTCTTTAATTTTCCAAAATCATAAACCTTGTCAGCTACAACAAAGACTTCAAAGTTGCTTATATCCAGGTCAAGGAATGGACTCAATAGTTTCTCACTTAAAACATCATTGCCTTCTGTTGCAAGGCAGAAAGAAGGAATAACAACAAGTTTTTTTCTTTTGTATTTTCCTTTTAAGAAGCATTTGAATTTTTCTCTTCTTAAATCCTCTCTTAGTGATATTGCAGGATGCTCGTGGCCTATCACAATTGTTTTTGCTTTTTTGAGGATGTTTTTATCTGGAATTTTATGGCCATGTGTTATTAAAACATCTCCAGCAAAGTAATAATCAACAACACTTACATTTTTTTTACTTGCAATAGGTACAAGAATTGTGTCATGATTGCCTTTAACCAATATAATTTCATCGCAGAATTTAGCTAAAAAATCCAGTAATCTTAATGTTTCTCTCCACTCCTGCTCTGAGATTGTGCCAAATTCATGCTTTATATCCCCATTTATTATTATCTTCTTAAGTTTTATTCTTCTTCTTTTTAGTTCAGAGAATATCTTGCTTAATCTTTTAATCACATCTTTAAACTGGAACCTTGGAACAAGAATGCCCTGCCTGTTAAGTGCTTCCTCATAACCAATATGGAAGTCAGCTAAAACAAGGATATTTTGATCCTTAATCAAAAGACCTAAATCAACAATCTTTAAATTTAATTCCATTTTATTCCATCTTATGTTTTAATCCAATCTTTGCTAGAGTCATCTGGTGCATTCTTCTTAGGAATTCCATCTTGTCTTCCATTCTCATAACATCCAAATGCCCCTGCATAACAAGGTTAAGTGCAAATGGTGAGGGAATATTTGTTGTTATCTGTTTTATTTTGATTTTTTTATCTTCTATCTGCTTTAAAACAAGCTTTGCATTTTCAATATCCATCAAATCCTCTAATACCTCACGCCTTGCTTCTTTTAAAATAGAAAAATTAGTTGATATCCTTTTTACAGCACTCATTAAAATCATTGATGAAACCTGCTGCCTTCCAACCCCCATTTTTCTGCCACCATAATTTCTTAATATCATTAAAGCACGAGTTGCACAGTGCCTAAACCTTCTTTTCAAAACCTCTGTTTTGTCAATTGCCATATTAAGCACAAGCTCAAGCTTATCAGACTTAAGGATATTCAATGCCTTTATGCTGTTTATTCCTTTTTCAGATGCAATGTAAAACCCGTTGTCGCTTATCCCTATCTCAACATCCCTGTGCTGGACACGCGAGATTGCAAAAGCAATAGCCCTTGAAAGAACATCATTTACCCTTCGCCCATACAGGCTGTGAAAAATGCAGTATTTTCTTTTCTCATCACTGTATGATTCAATTAATAATTTTTTTACAGATGGAATTTCTGCATAAAAATACTGCTCCTGAAAATAATTAAATATTGCATTGGCTGCATTCTTGTCTACATAAAGATAATCATTGATGAATTTTATTATTTCTTCCTTGCTTTGTTTTTTCAGGAATTTTTCTTCCATATATCTCCTGAATCTTCCTATCTCCAATGCAAGGTCAAAACTTAAAGGCAGGCTTTCAGAAACCCATGAGGGAATTGTCGGCGGCCTGTTGACAGAAGAGCTTACATAAGCAACCATTCCTTTTGAATATAAGAACTCATATATGCTTCCCCCAAGCACAAAAACATCACCTTTCTTCATTTTTTCTAAAAAGGCCTCGTCTATCTTCCCTATTGTCTGCTCACCAACCTTTACAATAACAAAAGTTTCATCCGGTATTGTTCCGATGTTTGTCATGTATGTAACTCTTGCAAGCCGCCCTCTTCTGCCAATCATCCCTGTTTCCTCGTCGTGCCAGATTTTAGCGTAGATATGCCTGTCCTCAAGAGAGGTGTATTTTCCGCAGAGATAGTCTATAACCTCCCTGAATTCAGCTCTTTTTAAGTCATTAAAGCAATAACTATTTTTTATTAGTGAGAATAATTCATTTATGTGTATTTTCTCTGCGATTGCAATGCCATAAATCTGCTGCGCAAGAACATCAAGGCAGTTTCTTGGAATGTGAATTTTGTCGATTTTTTCTTCTATAGCAGATTTCAATAAAACAGCACATTCAACCAAATCATCCCTGTTAAGAACAATTATTCTTCCTTTAGATATGTCATGCAGCTTGTGGCCTGAGCGGCCGCATCTCTGCAAAGCGCGCGCAACAGATTTTGGAGAGCCGAGAAGTATAACCAAATCAATATATCCGATATCTATTCCAAGCTCAAGGGAAGTGCTTGAAACAACTACTTTTAATTTGCCCTTTCTTAATTTGTTTTCAACATCATGCCTGTGAGTTTTTGACAAAGAGCCGTGATGGGCGCCTATGTTTTCAGTATAATTCTTTGGAAAACTATCCTTAAGATGGTCAACAACCCTTTCAGTAGCAGCCCTTGTGTTTGTAAAAATAAGGGTTGTTTTGTGATCCTGTATTAACTTATCAATAAGATTATACATTGAATCTTGCATTTCCTCATGGGTTGTATTTATTAAATCAGGAACAGGGCTCAAAACCTTTAAATCCATTTTTTTTATGAATTGGACATTAATAATCTTACAGTCTCTCGGCTTTTCATTTTCAAATCCAACAAGAAATTGTGCAATTTCATCCAATGGGCTTATTGTTGCACTCAAGCCAACCCTGCATATATGCTGTGAAAGCCTTTGAAGCCTTTCCATGCTTAATGATAAATGAATACCTCTTTTGTTATCTGCCAATGCATGTATCTCATCAACAATGCACCACTCAACATTTCTTAATAACTCCCTGAATTTTATTGTAGAAAGCAAGATAGCTAATGATTCAGGAGTTGTTATAAGTATGTGAGGCGGATGTTTAAGCATCTTTGACCGCTCTGATTGTGTTGTATCCCCTGTCCTTACAGCAACTTTTATTCCAAATTTTTTTCCTGCAATTTCTTCTATCTGCTTTAATGGCTCTTTAAGATTTACTTCAATGTCATAATTTAATGCCTTTAGTGGAGAAATATAAACACAATATATCTTATCCTCTAAAATTCCTTTTTCAGCAGAATCAACCAGCTCATTTAAAATTGACAAAAAAGCAGTCAGTGTTTTTGTTGCTCCTGTTGGAGCTGATATTAACACATTAGAACGCGAATGAACATCCATTATCCCGTAAAGCTGAGGCAGGGAAAACTCTTTAAACCGAGAAAAGAACCACTTCTTTACAAGAGGATTCATTATATTTATTATTTCATTTTCAGTGTTCGGCTTTTCCTTAACTTCAATCATGCTTGTAAAGAAATATTATACGCTTATAAAACTTATTAAAAATAATTAATTAAAAAAATAGAATTACTTTCTTGCTTTTTCTACTTTGCCATGTAGTAGAGCATCTAATGAC
>CAYWLA010000111.1:0-4211 GCA_964458955.1 uncultured Methanosarcinales archaeon | reverse complement strand
CCCAACCAATATGGGTGGAGACCACCGTTTTCAAAATACTCCATATCAAGTTTTATGGGTAAATTGGATCTATACGCAACAGCCCGTGCCATTGCATATTGAAACATTTGATTGCCTAAACCTCCTTTTAATTTTACTATTATCATTTTTTTATCTCTCCTTCTCCACTTCCTCCATCTTGCCATCTGAAAGATAAAGTAATTCAACTTTAGGTATTTCTTTCAGGGTATCATAAAAAATTATAATGTTCAAATTTATACCTCCGTTTAGTACAAATATAATTATATCTATAAACTCTATAAAAATTTTTAACATTGTATTTAGATACAATAGCTACTATTCACTAATTTATATAAACGAAATAATACCCCTTTAAAACGAGGAAACCGAGTTAGTAAAACTAATAATTTTTGAAAAGATGTTTCAGCATTTGTTTTGACAACATTCTCTACCTCAACCATTCCAGACATACCTTTCTTACTACTTTGTGATGAAATATTATTTTTTTGTTGAATATTATATGAGATGATTTCTTGTATATACAAAGGCCTATATTTTAAAAAAAGTCTAAACCATAATTCGTAGTCCATTGAATATTTATTATTCTCATCAAATTTATATAACATCAATATTTCTTTATTTAAAAAAACATTTTGTAACCCTACGAAGTTACCCAAAAATAATGCATTATATGAAAAGCGACCAGGTTTTATAAGCACCCTAAACCCATTATCAGGATAAATACTGTAAGAATTTCCGTAGACCCAAGAAAAATTTTGATGCTTTTCTAAAAAATTTATAATTTTTTTAAATATTCCCATTTGATAATAATCATCAAATCCTAGATATCCTATTACATCACCCTTGGCAAAATCTAAAGCATAGTTTAAAGCATTAGAAACACCACTATCTTTATATTTTAACCATTTTATCCTCATATCTAGTCTGGAATATTTGCTAATTATTTTATGAGAATTATCTGTAGATTTTCCATCAATAATTATTAGTTCCCAATTTTTGTAGTCTTGTTTTAAAACACTATTGATTGCTTGTTCTAAATACTTTTCTCCATTATAACAAGGCAATAAAATTGAAAATTCTCTCATTTTTCTTAAATTATTATAATCTTTTTTATATACTACTCTACTATTGATTTGATTCCCTTACATTAAGTATTAATTTACCCAGTATCTTAATCTAAGCCTTCGTCTTTTTTTATTAATGTATAACCGGTTGTTATTATTGTATAAATAAATTATTATCTACTGTTTTTATTCTATATTCTCTGCATTCTTTTCTATGTAAAAGATACGTTCACGACCATATGCAGATTTCGTTTTAATAAATTCCTCTGTAAATTTGAGGTGTTTAAAAAATGATATTAACTCCTCTTTGTTAAATGAAATGCAAGGAATTCCTCCCGGATATCCCGCCTCGTTGTCAGGACTATATTCTCCACCTTTATGTCTCATTAAAACATGAGTTGTTTTTGAAAATGGTGTAAAAATAACAAGCACCATTCTTTTTTTAAATGACTTAATAGCATTTGACAAAATTCTCTTCCAATTGTCATCATGTTCTAATATATGTCGTATAAAAATACAATCTACATTTGATGTATATTCAACTAAATCGACAACTTTATCTACAAATTTAGATTCACTACCGTCTATTCCTATATAATGACTATCTTTTATATATTCTTTCATCCATCCAGTTCCACAACCCCAATCTTCTATATCTCCTTGTCCATCTAAAAACTCTGCACCTTTTTTATATGTAATTTCATCTCCATACATAATAGGCTGTTTGATATTTTTATAATTCCATTTCCCTAAATTACTTTTCCTTTCATACTCTCCTAATGCTTTTTTAAACATTTTACTAATCAACCAATCTCCATCTAGTATTTGTTGTCTAGATAACTCTTTAAACCATTTCGGAAATAGCTTGTTGTATAATGTTACAATAAAATTATTATTATTTATATATCTATTTACATCTTCTATTTTTGAGAAAAATTTTGCCATATCTTTATCCTTATACCAAATTGGCGTTATCATTTCCTTTGTTAAAGGAAAATAATTTCTATACTCTTTAGATTGTAATAATGGTTCTATTAGTTCACCCCAGTCAAAAACGTGTGTGGTAGAATTATTTATTATTTTTTCCATTGCCTTAACCCAAGTACCAAGAGTTTCACTGCCAACAACGCCCCCAAAAAAACCTGGCATTCCTATAAAATCATATCTATAAAGATAATTTAAAAGAGGGGACAGATCTCTAGTTACGATCATATCGGAATCAATCCAGAACCCACCTTGCTCATATATCAATTTTGCCTTTATATAGTCAACTTTATGATTAATACTTTTTATTTTATACCAACTTTCTGGTATAGGTTCTATATATTTTAAAAATGTTTTTGGCGTCAAAAGTATAATTTCAAAATTAGCACTACAATGTCTTTTAACAGTATCAAGACATAAGTCTATATAACTCGGTCGTTTGCCTTCCCAATAAAGCCAAATTTTGTTAAGACCCTCTACCTTCTTAATTTTATAATCTAAAACAGGACGGGGTTTATAAATTTTTTGACCAAAACTAGAAAAAAATCTATCTATTTTACTAGATAACAAACGGAATAATTTATACATATTTATTATTAGATTTAGCGATTAATAAGAACTGTGATTGCAATTTTTACTCTCATACCACATAATAGTTTTTCTAAGTCCCTCTCTAAAATCCATTTTTGCCTTAAATCCAAATTCTTTCTCAGCTTTACTTGTATCTAAGCATCTTTTCATCTGTCCACCTGGCTTAATTCTATTCCAAAAAATTTTTCCTTTAAAACCCATTAGTTCGCAAATTAATTCTACAAGATCTTTTATTGAAATTTCTACTCCCAAACCTAAATTTACGGGTTCAGGTTTATTATATTTTTCAGTTGCTAAAATGATTCCCTTAGCGGCATCTTCTACATAAAGGAATTCCCTGGTTGCCTTGCCATCACCCCAAATTTCAATGCAATCTTTATTATTACGTTGAGCTTCGTAAATTTTTCTAATTGTTGCTGGAATGACATGAGCGGTTGCTAAATCAAAATTATCACCAGGGCCATAAAGATTAACAATCAAAAGATGGATAGCATTAAGTCCATATTCTACTCTATATGCTTGTGATTGAACTAACATACATTTTTTTGCTAATCCGTAGGACGCATTAGTTTCTTCTGGATAACCATTCCATAAATCTTCTTCTTTAAATGGAACTGGTGTAAACTTTGGATATTCACAAACGCTTCCAATGCCAACAAATTTTTTAACTCCCTCAATCCTTGACGCTTCAAGTATATTTAAAGCCATAGCAGCATTATCATAAAAACTTTTCCCTGGATGTTGAAAATTAAATCCAATCCCTCCAACTACCCCAGCAAGATGAATTACAATATCCTGCCCCTTAATGATCTTTAAACAATCTTCAGGTTTTCTTAAATCATAATCATTAAAAAGAGGAATAAAAATATTTTCTTTTTTAAGCCCTTTTTCTTCCAATTGCTTAACCAAATGTTTTCCTAAAAAACCATCCCCTCCTGTAACCAAAATTTTTTTATTATTGAGCAAAAACATGGATAATTTCTTTTATTTCTTTTTCTGTTAAATCTGGATTATTACCAAAATATAACCCTTGTTTATGAACAATTTGAGCATTAGGATAAACAAAATTACTTGCATAAGACGGCATATATTTTCTAAAAAATGGCTGTTGAGTCAAATCACCTGCGACAACTGGTCTAATCTCAATTTTGTTTTTGCATTTTTTTCTTAGTCTATCTCGAAAATCTTCTGTTTTACAAATTAAAGGTACAGCGAAATTAGAAACAAAATCTATATGGTCAAATCTAATTGGATAATATTGTTCTGTTTTTTTATAAAGTATAGAGGCTAATTTTATAAAATTTGAATTTCTTTTTTGCAATATCTCGTCTATGTATTTTAACTGATTGTTACCTATAAATCCATTTATTTCCGTAGGCCTAAAATTATAACCCAAATCATAGAATGTATAGGACCCATAAAAATCTGAACGAATGCCAAATTTTTTTCTCAATAATTCTTTTTGACAATCATTCAAATTTCTATCCCACCCATGAGCTCTCACCAATCTCAACATCTCAGCAAGGTCTCTATCATCTGTGCATACAGCGC
>CAYWLA010000110.1:0-4235 GCA_964458955.1 uncultured Methanosarcinales archaeon | reverse complement strand
GCATCCTTGTTTTGTGTTTTGATTTTCATTATTTTATTTACCTATTGTTTATCTGCATGCAATATCTGTAACTGTTGCAGATTCTTTATCTGCCATTAATGTGACTGCCTGGCAGGCTTTAACCCTGCCAATAACAAATAATGTAAAGTCATTGACCCCTTCCATTACTCCTGTTTCATATTCCTTATTTTGCTCATTTATCTGCTCTTTTAACTGCATGTTCTGCATATAAACTAATGATAGTGCTATTGCCAAGGCAACTGAAATTGTGAGCAATATTAAGGTTGTTTTGTTCATTTTAACGCCTCAAAACTCCAGAGCCCCTTTTATCCATAATCCCTGATTTGCTTAGTACCTCAACCAAAACCTTATTCCTGCTCTTAGGAATATAATCATCTTTCATAATCTCACTAATTTTAAGAGGTCTTAATAGTTCACCTGGGCTTATAATATCAATATGGCTGTTAAACATTCCTGCCTCCATTTTTTTTATTCGGCAATTTATTCGGCAATTTATTCGGCAATTTAAGTTGATAATAACCTGTTTTTTTAGACCCTACAAAAGTTATATACTCATTTTTTTCCATATCTTTAAGATCATACCTTGCCATCCTATCAGAAATATTAAATAATCTTTTGTATTCTTTTGGGGTTATTCTAAGGTTGGTTTTCAGATATTCTATTGCCTTTTTTTGCCTTTCATTTAAATCTTTTGTATCTATTTGCAGAACCCTTGTGTAATATCCCGGATTTCTAAATATAATACCAAAATATCCCCCTTGTTCTTCAAATTCTGGCCGGGGCAATTTCCATTCATCACAGAATTTATCCATTCTCAATATTCCGGTTCCTCTTTTATCCATCAGTTTTCTCTTGGATAAAACATTTGTGATAGTCTCATTCCTGCTTTTAGGTCTGTAACTTAAATTATTTAATTGATCAATTGTTAGGGGTCTTAGGAGTTCTCCGGGGTTCCATATCTCTATTCTGTCATCAAACATCTTAAGAAGAATAGATTCTCTAATGTGATAATCCCTGTGAACAATTGCATTTATTATAGCTTCTTTTAGGGCTTCAATAGGATATTCTGTTTTTATCTCTGTTTGAAATCCTTTTGGTGTATAAGATGTTCTCATATTTTTTAACATAAATTTATTTGCATCATCAATTAATTTAAATGCATCACCTTCAAAATCTGCCCTGTCAATCCACATAGTTATATCTAAACCTTTATACCTGTCCGCCCTTAAGACTGTACAGGGCATTTCTATGAAAGGATGTTTCCCAAATAAAACAATCCCCGCAATTGTAGGAGTAAGTTTTCCATCTTTTTCAATAACGAAATTCTCTTTTGTCAATAAATCATGGAAATGCTTCCCTTTCAGTTGCTCAGTTAATTTACTTTCTCTAAAATATTCTTTAATCTTTTTTAAATCTAAATCATCCAATGTTGAGTTTTCAACAGGGCAGATGTCTTGTGATCTAGAAGATCCTTCCCTGTATAACCTTGCTGTTTCCTCTTTGTTTGCAATAACATTGGAAGAGCCGATTCTTACTCTTGGCTTTGGCTCGCCCCTGACAAAATATGGCGTGTCTTTTCCCTTTGGGCAGTTAATTATTATAAAATCTTTATTTTTGTATTTAATAAATTCTATTTTCGGCTCTTTATCTAATTTGCACCAATGCCTGATTATCTGGGTAAATTTGTGCTCTGTTTTTTGCGGGTCTTTTAAGCCAACCGGCTTTTTGTTTTCATCTATTCCAAGGATTATCTTTCCTCCCCTGCTGTTATAAAGGGCAGCAGCTAGCTGGGCAGCTTTTTCTGATTCAGGCAGCTCCAGCTTGAATTCTATATCTTTGTTTTCATAATTGCTTATGAGGTTTTCAAATTCTTTCTTATTCATTTTTTGGTTTTTTTAGTATTTTTTTATCTGCATGCAGCATCTATAACTGTTGCAGATTCTTTATTTGCCATTAATGTGACTGCCTGGCAGGCTTTAAGCTTGTTAATAACAAGCAGGGTGAAATCATTGACTCCTTCCATTACTCCCCTTTCATATTCCTTATTTTGCTCATTTAACTGCTCTTTTAGCTGCATGTTCTGCATATAAACTAATGATAGTGCTAAACCAACTGAAATTGTGAGCAATACTGGAATTGTTTTATTCATTTTATTCGGTAATTTAAGGGAGTAGTATCCTGTTTTTGTTATGCTGCTTGATTAATATCATTTAAATCAAGCAATAACACATTTTTTTCATCTATCTTTTTTTTGAATGTCTTTGCAATTATGCAAAAATATTCCTTTCTCCTGCCTTTACGCCAGCCTACAAACCATGATTTTTCTTTTAGCTCTTTCAGGATTTTCCCTGCATCAGCATTATCTTTCCATTTGCACTCAGTAAAAAGTATTTGGCTTGATTTTTGGTTCAGGGCAACAAGGTCAATCTCGATTTCCTGCCTTATGCCCTTAACTCTTGCAGAGCCCCACCAGTTAGATATATAGTCTATTTTGAATGGAAGCCTGTTTTCTGTGTTCAGTTTAATCATGAATTCCATGCATATTTCCTCAAACCTTTTTCCAAAAAAAGCATTAAAATCTGCTTTTATGGATTCCATTAGCTGGGATGTGCCTTTTAATTTATACACTGAAAATTTATCGTAAACAAATTTAAACCAGAATCGCATCAGGGGATGGCTTATGAAGTATCTGGTGTTCTTTTTAGCACCAATTGGTCTGATTGATTTTACAAGCCCAAACTTTTCCTCCAGTTCTGAGAGATGCCTTGTAATTGAACTTTCTTTCATGTGTATATTGCCGGCAATTTCACTCAGTTTTGTTTTTCCTGCTGCAATTGAATGCAAAATTGAATAAAACAATGAGCTTCTTCTGCCGAATTCCTGCTTGAGAATATCTGCAACCTCATTTTCCAGGGGGGCATTTTCCTGTATAAACAGATATTCAATTATATCCAGGTAATCCCTGTTTATCAGATTAAATTGCTCTAAAGAGGCATAATACTTGGGAAATCCTCCAAACAAGCTGTAAATCTTTAGGATGTTTTCAAAGTTATTATACTTAAGATATTTCAGGGTTTCAATGCTGTGCTTAAGGGTGAATGGATTTAATTTTATCTTTGCAGAAATCCTGCCGTATAATGGCTGTTTTTTGTCTTCAAATATCTTCTTGAACAAACCAATCAGTGAGCCAAGAATGACAAAGTTTATTGGGGCTGTTTTGTGTTCATCACAGTTTCTCTGCATTACTGAAAATATGCTCTTATCCACACTGTAGAAATTCTGAAATTCGTCAAAGATTATAACATAATTTTTGCACCTCTCAAAAAGGATTTCAAAGAATGCTGTCCAGGAATTTATGGCTTCCAGCTTTGTGATGATACTGTGCTTTCTTAACTCTTCGCTAAATTCCCTCAATAATTCAATGGATGTTTTTGATTCATACACAAAGAAGTATATTGCCTTCCTGCTCTTAATAAACTCCTTTACAAGGGTTGTCTTGCCAACCCTCCTTAACCCGGATACAGCTACCACAATGAGCTGTTTTCTTGAAAGACCAAGGTATTCCCTCAATTGTTTCAGTTCTTTTTCCCTGTTTATAAATTTCATTTGTATTCACCTACTGAATATTCAATAACTGAATATTTATAAAGGCTTTGCTTTTTTTCCGAAGTTCTTCCCATTTTTTGAAAATCTTGTTTAGCATTTTTTTATTTGCATGCAGCATCTATAACTGTTGCAGATTCTTTATTTGCCATTAATGTGACTGCCTGGCATGCTTTAACCTTGTTAATAACAAATAATGTAAAGTCATTGACCCCTTCCATCACTCCGGTTTCATATTCCTTATTTTGCTCATTTATCTGCTCATTTACCTGCTCTTTTAACTGCATGTTCTGTATATAGAGCAGTGATAATGCTATTGCTAAGGCAACTGAAATTGTGAGCAATATTAAGGCTGTTTTATTCATTTTCATTATTTTTCTGCTTTCAATTTCTTTGTTTCAGCTTTTAATTCATTTATTTCTGATTTTAACTTTTGGTTTTGCTTTTTTTACGTACACGTACATGAACTACAGGTACAAGTGCCTAATGTCCCATCTGATTTTATGCAAACACATTTATTTGTTCCATCCCCAGCTATGCCTGAGATACTGGCTTCTCCAACAACATGTAAAGTGCTAGTTGGGCTAGTTGTCCCGATGCCGACGTTGCCT
>CAYWLA010000109.1:0-4252 GCA_964458955.1 uncultured Methanosarcinales archaeon | reverse complement strand
AATTCCAGCTTATTTTTAGATTATTTTTGATGATTAAATCACAGGTTTCCTCAAGTCTTTTTAAATCACCATTAATTAAGTTATCTACAATAGTAAAGTTTGTAATTCCTTTTTCTTTCATATAATATTCTATTTCTTCAAATATCCTATTTGGTTCCTTAAACCTGTATTTGCCGAGCATTAATTTACCAATACAAAATGCACAGTTTGCAATACAGCCCCTGCTCCATTCCATCAAAAGGCTATTTTTATCATTATATAGGCTTAAATCAACACCATTGTAAGTTGGAGATGGAATCTCTTCTGGTTTTAATGGCCCTCTTGGAATAAAATTATTTTCTTTGTTATTTTTGAAGATAATTACTCCAGGAACTTTATCCAAAGGCATGTTTTTATTTATTTTGTTAATTACTTCACTTAGAGTTTCTTCTCCTTCCCCAACTATGTAAGCATCAATTAGTTTTGGAATTCTTTCTTCGAAGAACCCTCTTGAGGTTGGTGTTGCACATGCTGGTCCGCCAAGAATCACTTTAATATCTGGCTTTTTTTCCTTAACCATTTTTATTATGTGTATAGCAAGTCTTTCCTTGGGGTCAACAACAGAAAAAGCTATAATTCCTACATTTGAATCCATTATTCTATTAATCCATTCTTCAATATCCTTATTTATTAGCTTCATAATCTTATCAAGAAGATTATCATTGCTCCAGTAATTCTTGTTTTCAACATGCCATAGATTACTATATTTTTCCTTTAACTTGTTATAGAGTTCTATATTAAAATCAAAAATATTTACCTTAATACCATTAGATTTTAAATATTCTGATAAGCATGCCAATCCAAGCGGTGGATTGTTTATTCCCCAAGGGGGTATATTAATTAATATTACTTTCTTCTTATCTAAATTATTTATCTCTTCTGTTTCAAATGAGCTATCTAAATCATGTATTATACCTAACTCATCTAATAATAACTTAACTTTTTTTACTTTTTTGTTACGTTCTTCAGTATTATTTCCATTATTAGTATACCAATTATAACCCGTCTGATCATCTTTTGATATTATAATTTCATATTTTTTTGGATTTTCTTTAATATCTACTCCATCCATAATATATAGTCCATTAACTGATCTCACAAGGTTAATGTAATCCTTATTTCTCCTTATAAATTCAAGTGTTTTATTAAAATCCTCATCTGTCTCACCTGGAAAACCCACTATAATAGTCAAAGCAACCTCTATTTTTGCTTTGTGAGTTAATTTTAATGTCTTTTCAGCCTCATTAACACTATGTATTTTTCTCATTAACCTCAAAATATGGTTAGATCCAGATTCTGCACCATAGTATAACCTATAACATCCTGCTTTTTTAAGTTTTTTAAACAATCTGTAACTCATTTTTCTGGGTATTGCCAAACCACTCCATTTAATCTTAAGACCTAATTTAATAATCAAGTCACATATTTTTTCTAATTGTTTTAGATCCCCATTTATTGTTGAATCACAGACGGAAAAATATTTTATGTTATTTTTTCTTACATGATATTTTATTTCAGAAACTATATTTTCAGCAGTTCTTGGTCTATAATTACCCCCTATTACCTTATGCTGGCAAAAACTACAATTGCCTATACAACCCCTGCTCCACTCTACAGTTATCATGTTGTGGTTTGTGTACTTGCTTAAATCAAATTGAGAATATGTGGGAAAAACGTCAATTTTGCTATAGTCAATTGGTTCTCTTCCTATGAGTTCTGAGTATTTTTCATTATTATAAACTATAATTCCCTTTATTTTTTTGATGTTTCCCCCAATTTTTATTGTTTTTACTAACTCCACTAATGTTTCTTCACCTTCACCAACAACATAATAATCAACTAATTCAGGTATTTTCTCTGTAAATAAGTATCTACACCCCTTATAATTACATGAGGGTCCACCAAGAATTATTTTTATATTTGGTTTTATTCTTTTTATTCTTTTTATAACCTCAATAGTTATTCTTTCTTTTGGATTTGCTACAGAAAAACAAACTATTTCTATTTTAGAATTAATTATTTTATTAACACAATTTTCTACTTCATCTTTGATTATTTTGAATAATTCATTAAATTTACTCTCATCAAACCAATATCTTTGGTTATGCATCTTCCAAAGGTAAGCATATTTATCTTTAAATTTATTAAAAAAATCTATGTTGAAATCAAAAACATTTATATTAATTCCTTTGCTAACCAAATACTCTGCTAAATAACCTAAACCTACTGGAGGAGTTTCAGCATCCCAAGGTGGGAGTGTCACTAGCAATACATCTACTTTATCTTTCAAAGATTTTCTTAAAAATTTTCTTCTATCCATTTTATGTTATGCACAAAAAAGCGAAAACCAGCATCTTTAGATGCTGGATGAAACTTTTTTGGCATCCTAAAAATTCACTGTCAAAAGAAAACTCCATCAAACCAGCACCTTTAGGTGCTGGTAGGAGTTTTCTGTGGATTTTTATGATTTTTGTTGAAACTATTTAATTACCTTAAACATAATATTTTTACTATTTCTCTTAAAATTATTAATTATTTTGTTTGTCATATTAAAATTAAACTGTGGATAAAGTATATTAAGATTATTTACAGCTTTATTGTGAAGTGATGATGATTCATCGTAGAGATTGACCAATGGCGTTTTTATACCATGATAATTACTAAGTTTAATAATTTCTTTTACTCTCTTTTTTCTTATTTCATAAGTATTGGTGTGTTCTAAATTATACCATTTTAAATACCCTTCTTTGTCTTTTGGAACAACTATACCTAAATTTTTTATATTTCTTGATATCCAGGAATTACCCATCATTAAACAAGGAGTAAGGCTAGATATACATGTTATATAATTATAATACTTATCAATAAAATTATACGTTTCTTCAAATTCTTTTTCTCCTTCACCAGGGTAACCAATAATCAAATTTATATCTACTGTAATCCCCACTTTTTTCAAGCGTATTAGAATTATTTTTAAATCTTTAACTCTAAATGGTTTGTTCATTAATTTGAGGACTTTATCTGAACAACTTTCAACACCAAATACAAGGTTTATACATCCTGCAGATTTCATTTTTTTTAGGATATTGTAATCCATCCTTTGATTAACCATCCCTTGTGCACTCCATTTAATTTTAAGATCTCTTTTTACAATTAGATCACATATCCTTTCAAGGTGCTTTAAGTTTCCGTTGATAATAAGATCCCAAAAATTAAATGTTCTTATATTATTATGTTCAATATGATATTCTATTTCTTCAACCACCTTTCTAGGTGAACGAAGACTATAACATCTTCTTTGCATCCAGTCTACACAAAAATTACATCTGTTTATGCAACCTCTACTGGTAAGCATAGGTAAAATTAATTCTTCATATTTAGATAAATCAAATTCAGAATAGGTTGGAGCTACGAGAAAATCAATATTCTCTAGTGGTTTTGTCTTAATAAATATAACCCCTTCCTTAGAAATAAATGTTTCTAGAATATTATTAAAATTTACATTTTTTTTGTTGCAATTTATAATATCAGGTATTACATGTTCTGTTTCTCCAATAATTGCAATATCTATATAATCTTTTATTTTGTGACTTAAAATATAACTTGGTTCAGTGCCAGGTCCACCAATACAAATTTTTAATTTATTATCTAAATTCTTTAACTTCTTTATTATTCCATATGTACAATTAATATTTGAGGCATTAATTGAAAAACCAACAATAAGTGGTTTCTTCTCAACAACGAGATTCAATACTTTTTCTATATAATCATTAAATATATTAAACAATTTTAAGTGAAAGTTTCTATTTATCCAATCATTAAAATTTTCTATTTTCCAAGCCCCCTTATATTTTTTTTTGGCTCTATTATACAATTCTATATTCATATCAATTACTTCTGCTTTTAATCCTTTATTTTTAAGATTAGAAATTATATAAGCTAAACCTAATGGAGGCATTTTTGTATCCCATGGGGGGCAGATTATTAATAATACATCTAAATCGCTTGAGATTCCTTCAAATTTTTGTTTGATTAATTTCTTTAATTCATTCCTATTTAATTTTTTATAATATGATTTTATTGTAAACTGGCTCTTTTTCATCTCTAATTTATTATAAAGCTCATTAATTTTCTTTTTTATTTTTCCAATGTCCCAATTTAGAATATTATCCAAGATTTTTTTTTGCTCTTTCTCGTAATAAGTTGTTTTTAT
>CAYWLA010000108.1:0-4306 GCA_964458955.1 uncultured Methanosarcinales archaeon | reverse complement strand
CAATGGCCTTGGTTGACCCTGCTGCAAGTGTCCCAACTGTCTGTTCATCATAAGTTACACTAGGAGTTCCTCCTCCACCCCCACTGCTACCTGAATCTGCTGCTGAGGTTGTAAAATTATGTTGTGAAGAGGTATTACAATTTCCAGCAGCATCACAACTGCTTACATTATAGTAATATAAGGTTGAGCTAGATAGACTAGATAATGTTATTGAATGTGAAGTAGTCAGAGATGCTGAACCTGAAGTAGAAGTTGTGGCTGTAGTTGTTCCATAATAAACTGTAGAATTAGCTAATTCATCTGTTGTCCATGTTATTGTAGCACCGCTTGATGTAATACTACTATTTGTTATATTTGTTATTATTGGCTTTGTTATATCAATATTAATTGTTCTCACAACAGATTTTCCTTCATCACTGTTATTATCAGTACAGTTAATCCACCAATTGTAGCCATCAGCCTCGTTTAGTGAATGATTTGCTGTAATTGTAGTTGCGGTATAGTTAAATGATGTTGCATTAGTTCCGTAAGCAGTATTATTGATGTATAAGGTGCAGTTTGCGCTGTCGCTTATGTCATCAGTGAAATTAAACACAAAAGACAGTAGTGTATTGTTTATTGTTCTGCTATTATCATCAGGGCTCATTAAGTAGATTGTCGGTGCTCCAACTGAAACCTCAGGACCAACTCCTGTAAAGTGGGGTATTTTCATCCATACAACCTTATTTTCTGTGTCTTTGTAGCATAATCCATTTGTCAGGTTTTCATCTGTTTCTGAACAAGTCACGCCAGTTTCATTTAGATAATTTTCATATGAATTATTCAGATAATCGCTGTAGTCAGTTCCAGCTAAATCTTGAGAAACATTATCTGTGTTATTCCAAAACATATTAAAGTCATTGTCATATAGGAGGGGTATCTTCATCTTAATCTGGTTATTTTCTACAACACTTGAGTAAGGCATGCTAATCAGTACATAATCATATATCTCAGGACCCTTGCTTCCAAACTTCCATGCTGCACTTGAGTCAGTCCCATTAGATTCCTGTGAGAATGCTGCATCTGGTGGACCAGAGGCAAGCAAATCTGTCTTTACATAATGCACAGATATATTGCCGCTTGTTATTCTCAGGCTAACATCCCCCATTAATATTGCTTTTAATGGAGAGAAATCTGTCTTGTTCATCCCTCCATCTCCCTCTCCTCCCATATTACAGCCAGTTGGTGGTGTTGGTACATCACATGTTGAATTTGATTTATAGAAATCCATTCTCATATCCATTACTTCATCAGGATTATTTGGATCAAACAAATCAAACCTTGATAATGTTATGTTGCATACCCCACTACCACAACTTATTGTATTAGTACTAGTTTCACCACTTAAAACACTTGCACTAATAGATTCTGAGACTGGTGCATAGCTTTGTGAAAATATTGTAAGTTTTTTTATGCTTCCTCCGTCAATAACTGGCAGTGTAAACACCCCGTTCTGGGCATTTACCATTCTTGTATATTCAATGCTATTAGTTTCCAATTTCATTTCAACAAATGAGCTGTCAGAAGTTAATACAGTGCCATTGCTTACCAATTGAAACTGGACTGCTGTTGTATTGACAACTGTTGACTGGTTCCACTGAGCTGAAATATTATTGGAGGTTATTGTCTTGCTTGTTCCGATTATTAATGGCTTCAGCGTAAAGTTGAGCTCTGATAAACCTAATGTTTTTCCTTCTAAAGATAGCTTGTATAAATCATGGTAATAACCTGTGCTATTTTTTGCAAAAGCCATCAGCATTATATCTGAACTAGCCATTGTTGCTGGCAGGTAAATAGAATAGTTTCCTATATTTTTGTTGTATGAATCATCATAAGCTGTGTTGTTTGTTGGCCACCTCATCATCTGCCCCATGTTAAACGGCAGGGTATCCTGGTCAAATATCATACTTCCTCCACCCAGCATGTATGGAACTATCCATAACTCATCAAATGTTCCATGACCAATATATCCTGTTAATGGTGTTATATTTTGGTCTGCTGTTATGGTTGCATTTATGAAATAAGTTCCCTTTGTTCTTGTGCAGGTTGCATTAACACCTGTTGCACTTATGTTGTAACCAGTGCTATTACATTGTGTTTCTATATTTGTGAAATCAATATATATTGGGAATGATGCTTCTGGGAAAATCATTAACGAATAGTTCCTGTCACTTGGTGCTGAAAAATATCTTTCTGTTATAGAACTGCTGCTGTGATCTGATGAAACAGGAAAACCCATTTTCTTGTCTTTAAGCCCATAGCTAAATCCTATGTTTGTCCAGTTAAATGCCTCATCAGAACAACCATCTGTATCATTACATAAACTTTGATTTGCAGGACCTGATTTATAATCCCTGCCTTCAACCATTATGTAAAATGTTACAGCAGGCTTTAGATAAATACTTGCATTTTTCAATCCCCAGTCAGACCTTAATTCAATTTCAGGAAGCTCTGGCAGGCTAGGACCAACATACATTGCATAATGTTCTGCAGTGTCATTGTATTTTGTTGCGCTTAATCTGTAAAATAATCCTCCCTCTTCTCCCATTTCAAATCCAGCATCTTCATCTATTGATACATTAAGACCGGGAATATCTGTTATATTAAATGTTCCATCACTAGTGGTATTGGCTTTGAAAGTGCCAACTGTAATATCCCCACGAGCTCCAAAACTTATAACAGCAATGGAAGCAACAGCCTCTGGAAGCAGAGAGCCATCTTTATCATAAACAGTTCCTGAGTAAGAGAATGTTGTTGTTGTGAAAAAAGTCAGGTTTATTTTCTCATTCTGTGTACTTTCATTAGTATATGCACTAACTGTAAATATGCCGCTGCCGTAATCTGCTGTTGAGGTTACATTAATTAAGAAATAACCTGGATCAGAGCCGCAGAAAAAATCATCTCCTGTTGCATTCCAAATAATGCTGTTAGAAACTTCAATAATTGTATAATTACTGGAGTCTATGCTTGAAGAGGTCTGACCATGGAATGTAAAGTCAGATGATGGATAAGTTATTGTAAGATTTTTAAGACAAGACTGGCTTCCTGCTTCCCTGTATATGCTGAAGTTAAGCAGTTTGGCTTCATTTCTGATTAAATAAGGGGACACTATGCTTGACTGCCATGGACTCAAACCCTGATTCCAAGTATCTCCGCCACCAGGCCCTCCACTTCCAATACCAATTTCAAAAGTGTCTGATTTATTAGTACTCTCGCTACCATTTGTTACAGTAACATTGACATAATTATTAGTTGAACCAGTCTTTATTGCCGTAAAATTTACATAAAGTATAGCACTTTCATTTGGTTGTAATGGTGGATAAAAGGATGGCATACTAAGATTTTCCCAAATTATTTGCCCTGCAACACCAGAACTGTTTATATGTGAAGAATCATTATAAACCAAATAAGTTTCATTGTAGGTATCAGTAACATTTATTTCTGTTATATTTTCAGTTCCAATATTTGTGATATTGATTTGTAATATTGCAAGACCATTTATTTGTATATCCCCATCATTTAATGCAGTCTTATCTACATTTATACTCAAATCTGCACTTACACCAACAGCACAGACCATAAAGAGCATTGCAAACAAACCAAAAACAAGAATTCTATTTTTATACATGATATCACCTTTTTTATGTTAAAAAAATTATGTTATTTATCTAAAAGATTCAAACTATTTAAATATTTCTGATTTCTGTTGTAATTATACAATAATTATTTACTGTTTAATAGGATTTTTTAGTCTTTGGCAGTTCTGCTTCTTGTTTTATTTTACTGTATAATGATTGTATTTCCTTGTAAACCCATTTCTTTTCATTAACAGGCAGCCCGTCATAAATCTTCAGTATCTTTTTGTATGTTTTTTTAGCAGAATCAACATCTCCTTCTTCTATAAACTTTTCAGCTTTTTTCATCTTTGTTGTTATAACTATAATTGCTTCTGATTCCATGCCAACACTTATCTTCAGCACATTCCATTTTTTTTGAACAAAAAAAGCAGTAAAAATCACTGTGATAATTGCTGCTGCCCATAGCCAATTAATTTTAGACTGAACGTTTCTGAATATATCACTAAAATTGAGCCATTTTTTTTGAGTTGCAATATCTTCTTCAGGGATTGTTTCTGTTATATTTTTTTCCGGCTCTTTTTTAACAGCTTCTTCTGTTGTTATTTTTCCTGTAGTTGATGCTGGAGGCGCTTTCTCTGCTGTTATTGCAAATGTTGAGAACCCTGATGATTCAGAAGAATAATAATAGT
>CAYWLA010000107.1:0-4307 GCA_964458955.1 uncultured Methanosarcinales archaeon | reverse complement strand
TTATAAGAAAAGTGCATAATAATATTATTATTAAAAAAATATGTTCTTTTTTCATTTTTTATACAACCTTTATTTTAGCACCATAGAAACTTATTTAAATAACTTACTATTCAGTAGATAGAATGATACAAAGAATATCTATTATTATCCCTGTTTATAATGAGGAGAAAGCTGTAAAAGAAACTATAGATTCTATAAAGGAGATAACAAATCATATTAAAGAGTATAGCTATGAGATTATAGCTGTAGATGATTGCTCTAAAGATAAAAGTGGAGAAATTCTTGATGAAATACAGGGAATAAAAGTTCTGCATAACAATACAAATAGAGGATATGGTGCTTCATTAAAAAAAGGTATAGAAGAATCAAAAGGGGATTGGATCTTAATTATAGATGCAGATGGAACTTACCCAACACAAGAGATACGTTCTTTAGTTAAATATTTAGACCTCTATGATATGGTTGTTGGAGCCAGAAATAAAAAGAATGTTAATACTCCTTTGCTTAGAAGAATCCCAAAATGGTTTTTAAATAAATTTGCAAGTTTTCTTACAAGAACACATATACCTGACCTGAATTCAGGTTTGAGGATTTTTAACAAAAAGAAATGCCTGGAGTTCTGGAATCTGTACCCAGATAGATTTTCTTTTACTTCAACAATAACTATGGCCTTTCTCAGTAAAAACTATACAATAAAATATATTCCTATCAATTATTTTAAGAGAAAAGGCAAATCCAGTATTTCTCCATTTGATTTTTATAATTTCAATAATTTGCTTTTAAAAATGACCTTGCTTTTTAATCCTATTAAAATATTTTCAACAATCAGCATATTTTTAGTTTTAATAGCTGTTGCTGTTGCGATTTATAGTATATACTTCCTTGGCCAGTTGATGGATGTAACAGTGCTTCTATTACTTTTATCAGCATTGCAAATATTCTTGTTTGGGTTGATTGCACATATAGTTGTAAAATACAAATAAAATGGATTATGAAGAATACTACAAAGACAGAGAAAAGAAAAAGGCATTGGGGTATCGCCTTAAGAGAAGAACAAAGGAAGTTATTAAAGTTATTTTAAAGTACAAAGGAAAAGAAGTAGGCTCCATTTTAGATGTTGGTTGTGCTGATGGTAAGATGTTAGAGTTCCTTCTTAAAGAACTTAAAGTGCATGATTATAAAGGGGTTGACTTTGATCAAAAACTAATAAATCTTGCTAATAAAGATATAAAAAAACATTTAGAAGTAGGAAATGCTCTTAATTTAAAATTTAAGGAGAATAGTTTTGATGTGTTAATTTCTACTGCGGTAATAGAACATTTAGAAAATCCTGAGAAGTTTTTAAAGGAGTCATATAGGGTTTTAAAAGAGGGGGGCATAATTATTCTTACAACACCAAGCCCCTTTTTTGAAAAACTGGGTAGTTTAGTTGGGCATTTAAAAGATGATACGCATTTTAAAACATATAATCTAAAACAATTAAGAAGATTATTAATAAGAAATAATTTTAAAATACTTGAATCAAAAAGATTTATGGTATCTCCAATAGGCATGCCTTTTGAAATTCATATAGAAAATTTTCTTAACAAGATAGGATTGCATTGGATAATGTGCAATCAGTTAATTGTAGGAAAAAAGCATATTTATTAGTTCTTTTTCTTCTTTATTGCTAAATACAAAAAAGGGATGCCTAATATTGACAGAAGCCAGTACCTAAAAAATGAGAATAATAAACCTGCAGCAAGGAGTATTTCATTGCTTGCGAAAGATGAGAAGAGGAATATTATAGCACTTTCCCTTGTGCCCATGCCTGCAAGAGTTATAGGTATAAGGCTTACAAAAATAACAATGATGATTGCTGAACTAAAATATAAAAAGTCAACATTTGCTGATACAGCTAAAAATAAGAGATATATCTGGGTGATAGAGCAAAACCATACTAGAAGAGATAATAAAAACAGGATAAGGCCTTTACAGGGCCTATGAATAATCCAGTTAATTGAGTACAAAAGATTTTTTAATAAAGAATATTTTCTTAATTTTTTTCTTAGGATATACAAAAAAGATACTGATAAAATAAACATTAATATTACTGCAATTGATATATAGATAAAAGTAAGTTTATTTAAGATTAAAGAGCCAATAAGTAAAAGTAAGGTTAGGGAAAATATATCTAATATCCTTTCTGTAAAAACAGCCCCAAGCATCTGAGAAATGCCATGCTCTTTGAAGTAATACACTTTAAACAAATCCCCTAGTTTTGATGGCAAAACAGAATTTAAGGATAAAGCGCACATTATTGATATTAAAGAATCTTTAAATTTGGCTTTTGGGTGTAATGCTCTTATAATAAGTAACCATCTAATCATCAAAAAAAATAAGGTTAACAGTAAAAATAATAAAGATAATAAAATAAAACTAGGATTTGCTTTAAGTATTATTTGAAATGAATTCAAAAAGGATATTTTTGATGAAAGCAAGTAAAAAATTAATATAGTTATAATACTAATAATCAGAATATTTACAGGATTTATTTTTTTCTTAAAATTAATTAATTTACTTGATTTCAATTTTTCTCTCAACTTTAAATGTTTTTGTTTCATTAAATTTGAATAATTCACTTTTGTTTAATTCATATTCTTCTATTTCAAGTTCTACTGGCTGAAAAAATCTGGATTGGGGCACATATCTAACATAAGAGCAGCCGCCTATCTTAAAATAAGTTATTTTATTCTTTGATTTGTTTTTTATAGAATCCTTTATGATAATTTTATCTCTAAAGTCTATTTCTCTGCTAAAACAAACATTTGATTCATTTTTTCCAAAAATGATTATTTTCCTTATCAAACCCTTTAAATGGTAAGATAAAAAGGTGTTCCATCCGAATAAGAACATTATAATTCTGAATATAATACCTTTTAAAGGTGTAAAAGTCTTCTGTGAAATAAAATTGAGTTTTCCTTTTACAACTATCTTCTTATTATTTGACTCTATCTTAAGGTTTTTATCTATCCATTGGGAGGTTATAGCTTTATTGTTATCTAATTTTCCAACATAACCATCATCATTTAAGATAATTTTTTTATTTTTTATATCAAATATTTTTATTATTCCTCCTTTTTTTATGTTGCATAAAAAGTAAGTATTCTCTATTTTTCTCACATATATTCCAGCATGCTTAAAATCAACTATAAAGTCATTTTTTTCATAGGGAAGCATTGCTTCAGAGGGTTTTCTTTTTTCATTGTAATCAATGTAAGATAATAAGAATTCAGGGATTCTATAAAGAAAATATCTATCTGCCTGTATCTCTGGAGGCACTAGCTTTCCTTCACTCAAGCCTTCAAGCATCTTGTCAGCAATCCTTCCTGCAAGGGGTATTTTTTCTGCAAATATTTCATAACCATGCGGATAAAAATGTAAAGTTTGCCTTGAACCTAAGCTTCCTGCATAATAATTATTTGGGTAGACAAAATAACTAGAGAATTCTATTGATTTTTTAATTACATCTTCTATCTTACTATCCCTATATCCTAACTTGTAAAGTTTTGATAGAAAGCTTACTGTTGCAGATAGATATCCCATATCTGGTCCATCATACTCAAGAGACCACCCCTCTTTTGATACAAGAGTATAAAAATAATTTAATTTGTCATGGAATAATTTTAATAAGTATTTATCTTTAAGTATTATATAAGCATCATATATTGAGAGAAGGGCTATTGCATGATGATTAGCCAAGACTCCGCTTTCATCATTCTTCCCTAAAAAAACTGCTGCCTTTCTGCAGGCCTTGAGGAACTTATTTTTCTCTTCATTAGTAATTCCGTCTCCAATTAGCTTATATGATTCAACCATGGCATATAGAAGAAAACCTGTTGGGCCTGCCCATCCATGTTCATTAGGATAAAATTCATCAAAGGACCCGTCTTTATGCTGCACTTTTCCCCAGTAGTTCATTGCAGCAATTGCCCATTTCTTTATTTTTTTATTTTTATAATATATGTTATTGGGCATTTTATAGCTATAAACCAAGGCAAGTGAATGTACTCCATATTGAGGCAAAGCATTTACAAAATCCTCACTTTTATCTAACCAATATGTTCTCTGAAATGAACCATAGGTTTTTGAAAATTCATTTCTGTCTAGAAGTGTTAGTAATCTAGGTATTTGGCATAATGCCTTTATAGCATAAACATCTCTTAAATTTTCCATTTTAGTTTTCTGCATTAGAATCCTTTATTTGATATTCTTTATACCACTCAACAAACCTTTTAATGCCTTCCTCTATCTTGACTTTTGGCTTG
>CAYWLA010000106.1:0-4348 GCA_964458955.1 uncultured Methanosarcinales archaeon | reverse complement strand
CTATTTCTACGAGAAAGATATCTAAGGCGCCAAAACTCAATTGAAACTAACATCGCGATCGCTGTTATGTCTGGGTGAGCGAAGCGAAAGTCTGCAAGACGTCCCCGAGGATTTTTCCGTAGGAAAAACCGCAGAGCTGAGTTTGAGTTTTATTATATCAATCATCTTCGTAGAAGACTATCTCTTAGGGCACGCGCGCTTTTTTGTTTCTTTTTTTAAAAGAATATAAATTTTTTAGGGGTAGGGGAAAGAGACTTGCGTTATTTAATATGTTTCCATAGAAATTCAAATTGTGATTTTTCTGTATCTACAATATCTTTATTTTCAATAATGACCCCAATCATTTCTCCTTCTCTTGTCGTCATTATAGCAATTTTATTATTCCAGATAAAATTAGTAGTATTAATTTTAAAATCTTTAGGCAAAAATTTAACTTCTCTTAGCGCCTTTTCTCCCTCTTTTTGATATTTTAGCATTTCAATTGTTTTCTGATTTAAGATTCTTGCATTAATCTTGTTTTTTACTCTTCTATTTATCCAATGAGGGAAGTAAAATTGAAGTAATCTTACAATATCTACGGAGCTTAATTGAAGTATTTCTTTAGGTTTATCATTTATGACCTGATCTAAGATTGATTTAAGGCCTGCCTTACCTTCGTAAATTTCGACTTTTGGTTTTTCAGTTACGGATTTTTCTAGAGATAACAGAGAGGGAAGAATATTTTGGATTTTGTTTTCTTTTTCTTTTAAAATATCTAAGAATTTGTTTGGGCTTGTAGATTCAAAATATTTTATTCCTGATTGAATTGAATAACCTACTAGACCTTTTTCAATTAAAGATTTTAATATAAAATATGTTGTTTCTCTCAATATTTTTGCCTGCTTGGAAATATCGTTAACTTTAGAACTTCCAATTCTCAAATTTGCAAGATAAACTCTAACTTCCTTATCTGTAAGTCCAAAATCATTCAATGCTTCAATTAATTCTTTTTCTTCCATAGGGGGAAATTGTTTTACAGGTATATAAACCTTTTGCTATTGTAGTAAATAATTGCCAACAAAGATTAATAAGGGGTGTGGTTATTACTTTATTATGGTAAATGAAAATCCAAAATACCTTGGAGATAATTGGAATGCAACCCTGTATAGTTGCAAAAGGGATGTAAGGGGAGAAACAGGACCTTTTAATCCCCCTGCCGATGAACGCCCAATAATATTGTTAGAATTTCCGTTTAATAACACTGCAAGACTGCTTAGAGAAACTGGAAATGGTGCTCTTACGGTAAATAAGATTGTAGATAGTATGATTAATTCTGATTATTTTGGAGGAAGATTACCAGATTGTGTCGCAGATTCAGAAATTAGTTTTGAAAGACAACAAGTAGTTCTTACATCTATTTCAGATATGACTAGAAGGGAAAGGCGAGTTTGTGAAAATTTAGCTTCCTTTATTCCAGCTTTTTACTGCGAGGAATCGATGGAGGACGGAGTCGTTGGATTTACTGAACAATCTGGAAGCTATCAATCTCCAGATAACTCTCTTCATTGGGGATTATATCTAAATCCACGGGTCTTTGCGTTTACAGAAATTAGAAAGGTTCCTAGACCCTTCAAAAGAAAACATGAAGAGTTTGCTAGATTAGAGGGCTTTTCTGAAACAAATTTAGGGAAACGTCATAGATCAGGACTCCATAAAGAAGAAAGAAGGGTTAATTATCCTTATGATTTAAAATCTGTTAAAGACTGTGATGAATTAATTGAGTATGCAAGAGAACATAGAGGATTAGGAAGAGAGAAGTTTTATTGGTTTGGTTTAGATCTTATGTTCCCTGATCCTGATGAGCGCTTGCAGAGGATAAAGGATTTTCATAAAAATTGGTATCCAGGGGAATGGGAGAAGGTTGCTTTAGAAGGGGATGAATGCAAGGCCTGGCTTAGAAGTTTGAAAAGTGAAGAGTAGTTGGCAAGTCTCTTTCTGGTGGGAAAATTTATTTTAATTTCAAATCCTTGATTTTGACTATCTGTCCTGAAAGGACTAAGCGCGTGCCCGTCTTTAAAACTCAAACTCAATTAGACATAACATCGGAATTCCTGTTATATTCTTTTTCCATACAGAGTATGGAAAAATTTCGTCCGAAAAGTTGTGTTTAAGTTCCAATCAATACTTGACGAAGTCAAGACTATATGTGCGTAGCACTGGGGGAGTTCAGTCCACTTTTAGAAATCGTTAGCGTTACATTAAGAACAAGTAGTTAGAGGGAGTTCGTTTCATTAAAGCCGAAGGCTCGTTTAGTTAATACCTTAAGGGGGGATTATTTAGCAATATTTATTAATAAGGTTAGGTAATTAACGTTATAAGGTGGAATACAATGTATTACTGTACTATCTGCAAAAAAGAAATAACTGAAGCAGAACAACTTTATTCTACAAAGAACTATGGTAAATCTTTATGTAGATCACATCAAAAAACCACTAATAACGGATTATCCAAAAAAGAAGGCAGATATAAAGAAGGAATGATTAAAGGCAGAATTGCTGAAACCTTAATAGAAGAATTGTTTTTATCTTTAGGTTATAATGTTTTTAGATATGGGATGGAAAATACAGTTCCTGCAATAACAAAACTTCTTCAAGATGTTAAGAGTGAAGTTGCAGATACCATAAGAAGAATGCCTGATTTTGTAGTTCAACACCCCATAAGAAAAGACGTATATTTTATTGAAGTTAAATTTAGGAAAAGTGGTCAATTTGATATTAGTGATAAATCATTATACAAATATCCCTATGAGAATGCATATTTTATTGTTGTATCAAAAAGCCATATTAAATGTATTACCTATGCAGAATTGAAGGAAGGTAAAAAAGTAACTTCAAAATCAATGAATTATCTTGGAAATAGAAAAGAATTTGATTTGGATAAAGAAACAATAAAGCAGTTTTGTGATTTTGCTGTCAAGTTTTTTAGTGAGGTATAGAATGAAGAAGATCTGGAAGTTAGTTATATCAATTTTGATACCTTTTTTAGCTAGTGCCATCGGAGGATTATTTACTGCTAGTTCTGTATCAACGTGGTATGTTGAACTTACCAAACCAAGTTTTAATCCGCCTAGTTGGATTTTTGGACCAGTCTGGACTATTCTTTACCTCCTCATGGGAATTTCATTATATCTTGTCTGGATTAAAAAATATGATAAGCCTGCTTTTGTAGTGTTTGGAGTTCAATTGGTTCTTAATGCATTGTGGTCAATTCTTTTCTTTGGTTTGAAAGTGCCTTTGTATGCTTTTATAGAAATAGTATTCTTGTGGGTTGCTATATTAATGACAATAATATATTTTTACAGAATTAATAGAACTTCTGCTTATTTACTAATACCTTATATTTT
The DNA here is from genome assembly GCA_964458955.1 of uncultured Methanosarcinales archaeon. Taxonomy (GTDB): domain Archaea; phylum Nanobdellota; class Nanobdellia; order Woesearchaeales; family CG1-02-33-12; genus CG1-02-33-12. The sequence goes on along the minus strand of CAYWLA010000106.1, from coordinate 966 downwards.
GTGGGTTAGTTTTGCTGCAGTTCTTAACCTCTCAATATTTCTTTTAAACTAAAATGGTCAGAATTAATTTAATAAATCCTGTAAAATTAGCTGATCAGCACCTGATTGCAGAATATGATGAGATATTGATGCTTTTAGGTTATGTTAAAAAATATCCAAAATTGGGTGAAATTCCTTCTGAATATACTTTGGGAAAAGGACACATCTTATTCTTTAAGAATAAATTAAAATATTTGAAAAAAAGGCATGATAGAATCAAAATTGAAATGGGAAAGAGGGACTTTAAAGCTAGTAAGAGCATAAATCTTAATAAATTTAATCAAAAATTAATTCAAGATTGGAAACCATCTAAAGGAGATATTGAAATTATTAAGAAAAGGCTGGTTGATAGAATAAAATCAAAGCCAAAATTCTATAGGTATTACACAAAGCATAGGACTAAGAAATTTTTAATTGAATTAATAAAGGAAAATAAGGCAATAAGCCTTATTTCTTAAATAATTTAACAAGTTCCACTACAGCAGCAACTGCTACTAAAGCATAAACTATATTTGCTATTATGCTTACCCCAAAGCTAATTATTTCTACCAGGTTTACTCCAAAGATGAATAAACCCCAGTTTAGACCGCCTACGATCAATAAGATTTTGGCAATCATGCCCACTGTGTCAGCCATAAAGTATCACCTCAAACTATCTTTTAGGCGATTATATATATAAATTATTCTATTTTTTTATTTCTTCTGCGAAGCAGACTATCTGTCCGTAGGACTGAACTCCTCCCATTTTTTTCTAGAACTTAAACACAATTGAATATAACTGAGCAATTAACCGAAGTCGGAAAATTTCAGGTAGCGAAGCGGACGGAAATTTTGCCAATTTGGGTGAGCGAGTGCAACGAAGTGAACCGGTTAATTGCTGTTATACTCCCCGAGCGTCAGCGAGAGCGCAGCGTGGTCGAAGTGAGT
>CAYWLA010000105.1:0-4417 GCA_964458955.1 uncultured Methanosarcinales archaeon | reverse complement strand
GGAGGAATAAAAATGGAAAACATAAATGAAATTTTAGCAGAAGAATACAAAATAGAAGAATTAAGAGATAAAGACATAAAACCATTATATGGATCTAACAAAGAACAAGGTAAAATTTATATTGGTACTAATGGTTTATTTCAGTCTGATGGTCTTCCAAAAGGTTATAATGAAAAAGATGCCATGAAGGAAGAGATAAGAGAACTTAACAAGATGATGAGAGACTAAATTCATTTTATTTTATTATTTTTAAATTTTGAAAATTATCTAAAATAAAATGAAATATGACTGGGCTAATCCTGGAAAAAGGAAGTCAGATATCAAAATTCTTGAAAGAATAGCTGAGAATAAAGGATTTCCAGATGAAGTTATAAAACCTGTTAGCGAATTTCTTGCAGAAAGAATTGAAATAATAGATGAGCGTTATGTTTGTTATTCAAGGCTAAAGAAAGGAATTAAAAGAATAACAAATTTTGCAGACCATTTAATAGAAAAAAATCCTGAGGGCGCATCAATACTTTATACTATTGCTGGCAAGAATTCTCTTGGGTTAGCTGGAAAACTTAATGATGAAAAATTTGTTGAATATTCCAAAAAATGCTTCTTATCTCTTGTTAAATGTTATAAACAAATGGCTGAAGATTTAAATAATAAAAATCAAAATAAAAATAAGGAGTATGAATTCTTTTCAAAAAAGTACGAATTTCTTTCAGATAATGCCCTTAAACTTAAAGAAATAATTTCTGATTATTACAAACTGCAGGAAAGAACAGATTATCTACTGAAAAAAATTAATCTTGAACCTTCTGTCAATTTCCCTCGTCTTGTAGACCATATTTTAGACAACATAAATAACTTAAAGAAGCTAGACCCTGATTCAATAGAAGCCCGGAAAATGAGAAGGGTAATAGATGATAATTCTAAATTTCTTCCACAAGATAGTTATAACAAAATAAAATCATTAACTAATAAAATCTCATCTAATTATAAGAATTAGAAAACCTTTTATAATGAACTTCTTTTGTTTTTATTATGGAATATGATTTAAAGCTTGAAAAAGTTGTTGATAGGATTAACAGGGAAAAGGCCAACCTAGTCTGCATACAGCTGCCAGATGGATTAAAGCCAGAAGCAAAGATTATACAGAATGAGATAGAATCAAAAACAAATGCAAAAGTAATAATCTGGGCAGGCTCATGCTTTGGAGCATGTGATATTCCTTCAGAAGTTGAAAGGCTTGGTGTTGATTTACTGATTCAATTCGGCCACAGCCCTTGGCAATAACAATATCTTTTTATATTAGTTACTTCTATAAAAAAATATGCAACTATTAAACTATTCCTTAATATCATTAATATCTTTTTCAGGACTTTTGATTGGTATGATTCTTGCATTTACAGCCAAAGAGGAATTGGACCCAGGAAAAAAATATTTCATTTTATTGCAGAAACTTACACTGTTGATTATTCTTATTTTTTTACTGAATTTTCTTGATATAATCATTTATTTTAGAATAATAATATATGCCTTATTTATTTTTTTAATGACAATAAACATCAAAAGCCAGGCAGTCTATCCAATTCTTGCAGTTGTGTTTTTCATAAGCTCAAAAGACATAAATTTGCTTATAATAAACTCAATACTAATCTTTTTTTACGGCTTTCCAACAGGCTCGTTGTTTGCAAAAAAACTAATCAAAATGAGAAAATTATTTGTCTTAAAAAATATTTTTTTAAGTTATTTCTGGTTTGTTGTTATCGCAATTATTTTAAAATTAATTTTTTAAAATATTCTTCATTAACCTAAAATTGATACAAAATCCCCGACATAATGGGTTATAACAACTACTATTATAGCAATAATCAAATGTTCCAGAACTACCTTATAAGGTGTTAGCTTTTGCTGTTTAGCAAGATATAAACTAAACAGTATTATCAGGGAAAAACCCCATATTAAACTGGCGATTATTGCAGCAGAGAGCGATAATAATAAAAATGGAACAATAAATGTCAATGCAAAAACAAACTTAGACAGAAACGTGCTGATTGTTGACTCCCAGATTTCTCTTGTGGAATGTTTAATCTCAGATTCTTCAGAAATGTGAATGCCCAATGCATCTGAAAGAGCATCTGCTATTGCTATTATAAGGATTCCACCAATAACAACAAGGGTTGAATGTGTGCTGGAATGCAGCCCTATAATCACACCTAAAGTAGTGATAATCCCAGATGTTAGCCCAAAACTAAAGCCTTTTATTATTGAAATTTTCATTACATAATATTAATCAACAATTCATTTAAATACTTTTTGGCATTATTACATCAACATAGTTTTAGAAAAGGCTTTCAAGCCACAGCTCAAGGCTGTAAATCAGAGATAAAACTTTTTGAGGAAAACTAAGCTTGACAACAATTATTGAAAAGTTCTTTTTTGTTTCATATACTCTGCTTTTGTTATCTTCATAACTGACTATAACTTCAAAATCATTTTCTCCCTCATGTAGTGTTTTAGAATTAAGGCTTATATCAAACATTTTATTCTTATCAAGATCTCTTAAAGGCCATTTTTCAGGAAAACTGTTTTGCAAGATAGTTACATCAATATTTTTTGGAATTGAGCTGGATGACTTATTCAGCGTAAAACTTACTGAATAGTCTTTGTTGAATAGAACTTCAGCTGGATAACTCAAATCAGTTATTGTTATGTTTGGATAATCAAGGATATTATAGTCCAAATAAGATGTTTTTGACACCTGATCATTCATTGCTTTTATAGCAGCTTGTTTTTTTCCCAAACTTTTAGGATTTGTTGAAAGATTGATACTTTTTTCCTGTGATATGCCTAAGCTAATGATTTTGCAGTCATTCTCAAGACAGATTTTTATGTTATTAAGAAAGATATTTCCTGTATTCTTAATAAAGCAACTGACTAATATGTTCTCATCAATATAATAATCCTCTTTATCTTGATTGCATTTTAAATCAATTTCCCTTGAGTAAGCCTTTAGGTTTTCTTCTGCTTCAGCTTCAAGAAGTTCATCAATCTCCTGCTTTGTTAGAATTATATCGCCAAATTTTGATTCAACACTCGATGTTGAGGAAATATCACTTAATTCATAAACAGTTATGGGCAAAGTATAGATATAATTTCTTTTTAGGTTTTCTGTTAACTTCACTATCCAGTAAACTTTCTTTATTTCCTTTGGTTTAATCAAAATATTTTTTTTATTATCAATAACATCCAGCTCAATAGGCGCTGAAAGGCGCAAAGTTATAGGCACATAGTAACTGTTTATATTGCTAATAGTTATTTCTATAAGATTATAAGAGCCAAAGCCTATACTGTTTTTGAGAACATCAGCCTTAATACTGATAAGGGGGCTTTTTATCCCCTCTGTTTTTTTTAATAGTGCGCTTATATCAAGTTTTTCTGCAACAATATCAAAACTATGCCCCCTCCATTCATAGCTTGTGGATGTGTTTCCGGAATCTGCTGATGTTTTTAATTTTATATGAGATGGATTAACAAACCCAAACTCGCCATAAGTTGGATCAAATGGAACCCACCCGTAATCTGGGAAATAAACATCTGCCCATGCATGGTTTCCAAAGCCCTCTAATTCAGGAAGGTTAGAATAGGCAACACCTGAAACATATCTTGCGGGAATACCTAATGAGCGGCATAATGCAATAAATAGTGATGAAAACTCATCACAAGTTCCTATTTTATTTTTCAAAATCCATGATGCTTTTTCAGTTGAGGTTCCATACTTAATATCATATTCAATATTTTGGCTTACCCATTCTGCAATTTTGTGGGTTATTACATACAAATCATCCTTTCCCTCGGCAAGCCCTGATGCAATTTTTATCATATCTTCATTTAAGTCAATATTTTCTGTTGGCTTTGTGTATTCTATATATTCCTCATCCAGATTTTTTAATGGGAATCCTACTTTTTTTGTTATTTTTTTAAGTGTGTTTTCTGTTTCAACCTCTGATTTTAACAAAAAATAAAGCTCTTTTTCATCTGGCTGTTCCCATTTAAACTCAATTATACTATCTTTTTTAAGAGAATCAGGGCTAGTTTCGAGCTTAGTTAATCTCTGCTGAAAATCATCCTCTGGAAAAAAAGAAAGCCTTGCTGTAACATAATCAACAGAATAATCCTTACTATCTGGAACAATATTCATACTTGATGAGATATTGAGCTCAATAAGAAGTTTCTCGCTGTTATAAAGCCATGAATCATCTGCTAAACAAACAGGAGTTAGAATTAATAAAGCCAATAAACCTAGAATAACCTCTTTTTTCATATTTTTTTAATATTATCTTTGTTTTAATAGTTTTCTCTTTTTAACCAATTATTAATAGAAATATAAACCGCCGAGGGGGGGACTTTCACCAAATGTTGCGAA
>CAYWLA010000104.1:0-4465 GCA_964458955.1 uncultured Methanosarcinales archaeon | reverse complement strand
TTAATTTATGAATGTGAAAAATAAATAGGTGATATTATATCTAAGAACTCCAACCCTTATAAAAAGTGAAAATTTGATTGTATTAACCTCGCGGTAAGCGCTGTTAAACAAAGGCAATTATTGAATGAAGAAAAGCGCAGCATCCACAAGGAATTTAGAGGAAATTCCGCAGTGTTTTAGTTAGTTGTGTTTCAAAATTTACCTTTAATATATTCAAGAACTTCTATGTCATGATCAACAATTTTTAATGATTTTGTTTCATTAAGTAATACCCATTTCATACCTTGCCCTTCACATAGGGTTAATTTTTTAGAGGGATTATATTTCTCAACAAAAACATATTTTGTCCCATCATGATGTTTGCCTTTAAATTCCTGAACCATAATAAGTTTTGGATTCCCTAATTCATAATCTAGCTCTTCTTTTGTTTCTCTCCTTACAGCTTCTTCAGGTGTCTCGCCTTCATCAATACCGCCCCCAAAAAGTCCCCAATATCCTGGAAGTCTCTTCATATCTTTTCCCCTATGTTGAAGGAGAATTTTTTTATCTTCATTATAAAGAAGTATTACAGCAACATTCCTTATCATATTTCAAGATAATAAATTAAACTTTATAAGGGTTTTGTTGTAAGCCTATATTCAAATGTTATATAATTTTTATTAAGTGATTTTATACTTTGCTTAATAAAAAGATTTATTAAAAAGCTCTTTTTCTAGTTTTATATGGCTAACAAGAAAAAAACACCCATTTGCTGCAAGGGTTGTGTTAAGTGGGAGGCCTTTGGAGATAAGTGCTGGGTGTACTGGGAAGACAAGGTACATTGCACAATGCACTCTGAAAAAGAGTAATTTTAATAAACTTTATAAATAAAACCCTTCTCTTTTGTTTTGTGGGCCTATAGCCTAGTCTGGTAATAGGTTATCTATTGGGCAAATAAGGCGACAGCCTTCTAAGCTGTAGATCGAGGGTTCGAACAGCTTTTTGCTATAAAAGTAAGGGCTTTGAAAGTCCCTCTAGGCCCGCCATGCAGAGGTAGCCAAGCGGCTAAGGCGAGCGGCTGCAACCCGCTTATTCCAGGGTTCGAGTCCCTGCCTCTGCTTTTTTAATTAAATAGGAGTTCTGATGGCATTGAAAAAAATCCTTATAAGGAAAGAGAAAAGAGAATTCATAGAAGACCTTCAAAAAGAGGTTAGAATAGCAAAGAAAAGAGTATATTATGTTGAGGACTTGGAAAATGATTTCCATACAACTGAGGGGATAATTCCCAAAAGCGAGCTTAAGAAAAAAGACGGAAGCATAATAAAAACAAAACAGGGCAAGGAATTAATCATGTTCTCTCCAAGCTTTATTGATAATTACAAAAGAATCAAAAGAAAAGCCCAGATAGTTTTGTTAAAGGATATTGGATTAATAATCGCAGAAACAGGAATTAACAGGAACAGCACAGTTGTTGATGCAGGTGCTGGCTCTGGAGCATTGTCATGCTTTCTTGCAAACTATGTTAAAAAAATATATTCTTATGAAATAAGAGATGATTTTATTGATTTAGTCAAGGAGAATATAAAGATGCTTGAGCTGAAAAACATAGAACTAAAAAAAAGCAATATTTATGAGGGAATTAAAGAAGAAAATATTGATTTAATAACCTTAGACCTTCCAGAACCATGGAAAGTAATAAAGCATGCTGAAAAAGCCCTAAAGATTGGCGGCTTTTTAGTTTCATATTCAACTTCTATTCCCCAGACAGCAGACTTTGTCAATGAGATAAGAAAAAGCGATAAGTTTCTATTTCTGAAAACATCTGAGCTTATTGACAGGGAATGGAAAATAGATGGAAGAAGAATAAGGCCTAAATCAGATGGAATAGGCTTCTCAGGATTCATTACATTTGCAAGAAGGATAAGATAATTATTTGATTTTGTCTTTTGTGATAATCTCCCCAGGTAGTGTTCCAAGGCCTGGCCAGATTTTCCTTCCTGGATAAATCAATGTCCCGATGCCAGTATTCACATTATCACCTATAAAAGCACCAAGCTTTCTTCTTTTTGAGTCAACCTTTTTTCCATTAACAATAGTTATGTTGTCCTTTGCATCATGCCTGTAATCTGCACTTATTGTTCCTGCACCAACATTAACGTTTTCCCCAACAACAGAATGCCCAATGTAGCAGTTATGCTTTGCCTTTACATTATCCATTAAAACAGAATCAACTATCTCTGCTCTTGTCATTACCATATCCATTATTATTGTGTCTTTTCTTATGAAAGCATTTGGTCCGATTTCACAGTCATTTCCAATATATGCTGGACCTTCAACATATGTTCCTGATTTTATTAAAGTGCCCTCACCAATAAAGACCTTGCCTTTTATTATCACATTTGGCTCTATCTTTCCAAGTATCTGGCTTTTTTTCATCCTGTTAATCATGAACACATTCGCCTCAAGATAATTCCATGGGTATGTGATAGGAATCCAGTAATCTTTTACTTTTTCACAATGGATTTTTTCTTTTTTTGCAAGTTCTTTAATAGCACAGGGTATTTCATATTCATTGCGTTTTGTTTTCTTGATATTATTTAAAATATCAAAAATCTTTTTATCAAGCACATAAAGTCCTGTATTGGCAAGATTGATTTTAGGATTTTCTAATTTTTCTATAATTTCATTAACAAAATTTTCTTTTAGATAAACAATCCCAAATCGTTCTGGATCTTTAACTTCTTTTGCCAATACACAATAATCATGCCTTAAACAATTTTTTATATCTGCCTTGGAAAAAAGATCATCACCATTCATTAAAATAAACTTGTCCTTGACAAATTTTTCTGCCTGCATCAATGCATGGCCTGTTCCAAGCTGCTCTTTCTGCTCAACATAGGTAATTTTGATTTTATAATACCTTTTTTTAATCTTGCTCATAATCATTTCTTTTTTGTAGCCAACAATTATAATTACTTCATCAACCAGGCCATTTAGCTGCTCAAGATTATGCTCAAGAATTGTTTTATTAATTATTTTTAACAATGGTTTTGGCTTAGTAAGTGTAAAAGGATAACATCTCACGCCTTTTCCTGCAGCCATTATTACAGCTTTCATTTTTAACAAGCCCCCTTTTTTATTTCATCAGCTATTTCTTTGGCATATTTATTTATTTCTTTTTCATTATCTCCTTCGACCATTATTCTTGCAACATTCTGTGTTCCTGAATACCTCACAATAACACGGCCATTATCCTTTAATTTTTTCTTTGCTTTGTCAATCTTTTCCATTACATTTGGCATTGTTTCAAAATCAATTCTTTTATTTACATCAACATTAACAACAACCTGCGGAAGCTTTTTCATGCATTTTGCAAGTTCAGATAGTTTTTTTCCTGTTTCTTTCATAATCCTCAAGACCTGCAAACCTGAAATTGTTCCATCGCCAGTCTTTGTGTAATCCAAAAATATAATATGGCCTGACTGCTCGCCGCCAAGATTATAATTGTTTTTTCTCATTTCTTCTATAACATACCTATCTCCAACTGCAGTTCTTGTAATTGTTATTCCTTTTTCTTTCATGGCAATTTCAAGTCCGATATTGCTCATGATGGTTGTTGCAATTGTATTTTTATTTAGTATGCCTTTCTTTTGCATATAAAATCCGCATATTGCCATTATCTCATCGCCGTCAACATCATTTGCATTTTCATCAACCATAATAACCCTGTCAGCATCCCCGTCAAGTGCTATCCCAATATCTGCCTCATATTGTATAACAAATTTTTTCATCTGCTCTGGATGAAGTGCCCCACACTCATCATTTATATTAATCCCATTTGGATTGTTGTTTATTGTAATAACATGAGCTCCAAGCTCTTCAAATATCAAAGGACTTACCTTGTATGCAGCGCCGTTTGCGCAGTCAAGCACTATTTTCAATCCCTTTAATGAGAGATTATTAATGGAATTTTTTGCAAACTCTATATAACGGCCCTGAGCATCGTCTATTCTTTTTGCCCTTCCAAGAAGCTCTCCTGTTATATGCTCTACTTTTATCTCTGAAAAAGCTAATTCTTCTATCTTTTTTTCTGTTTCATCTGAAAGCTTAAAACCATTGCTATCAAAGAATTTTATTCCATTATCTTCTGCTGGATTATGCGAAGCAGATATTACAATCCCAGCATCAGCTGCAAATGATTTTGTAAGACGGGATATTGCTGGTGTTGGCATTGGACCAACTAACAAAACATCAACTCCCATTGACAATATTCCAGAAGTTAATGCATTTTCTATCATGTAACATGATATTCTTGTGTCTTTTCCAATAACTATCTTATGCCTCTTTTTTCCATTCATAAAAACAGCTGCTGCTGCTTTTCCAAGCTTTAAAGCTGTCTCTGCATTCATTGGGTATATGTTTGCCTTGCCCCTTACTCCGTCTGTTCCAAAAAGTTTTTTCATTTTTTCACCTATTTTACTGTTAC
>CAYWLA010000103.1:1530-4481 GCA_964458955.1 uncultured Methanosarcinales archaeon | reverse complement strand
GCACCTAAGATGCCCTGGGCCAAAAATGTTTACTGGATGTACAGCATCTTAATTGAGGATGAATTTGGAGTTTCCAGGGATGATGTAATAAATAAGCTCAAGGAAAAGGAAATTGAGACTAGGCCTTTCTTTTACCCTCTTTCAGAGATGCCCTTTTACAATGATGGTAATGAATACCCTGTTTCTAAGGAGATTTCAAGAAAGGGAATAAACCTCCCATCTTTTGTAAACATAACAGAGGAAAAGATAAAGTATGTCTGTGACCAGATTAAGTTATTGAAATGAAATTGGAATATAATAAAAAAAATTCTGAAAAAAAAAGGGGAAATAGCAAAAGCGTTGTCCTTATACATCCTTTTGCAAAAACACCCCCTTTTGGAATAATGTCTATTGCTTCTTTTTTAAAGAAGCATGGCAAAAAAGTCAGAATAGTTGATTATACCCATGGCAATATTTCAAAAAAACAAATTCTGAATGATATAAAGGGCGCAGATATAATTGGCATTTCTGTCTATACAATGCCAATGCTAAAACATGCTTGTAGAATCACAAAGATAATTCGAAAGGAGTTTAAAGGCTTTCTTGTATGGGGGGGTGTTCATGCAACTCTTTTTCCAGAGAAATCAATTAAAGAGATGGATTTGGATGGAGTTATAGTAAATGAAGGTGAAATAACCTTTCTTGAGCTCGTTGATGCAATTGAGAAGAAAAAGCCCATTGAAAAGGTAAAGAGCATTGTAATCAAAAAAGGTAAAAATATTATCTTTACAGAAAAAAGGGAACCAATCTATGATATGTCAATCCTGCCAAAATATGACTGGAGGATAATTAATCCTGAAAAATACATAACAAAAAATCTTTTGAGGGGCAGGCGTTCAATATTGCTTGTTGAAAGCAGGGGCTGCCCTTTTAATTGCGCCTACTGTTATGTCAACAAAATGTTTGGCTGCAAGTGGAGAGGGAGGGAACCTGATGAGATAATATCTGAGATGGTATACTTAAACAAAAAATATAACATAACCCATTTTGATTTTTTAGATGACCTTCCATTTGGGGGCAAAAAAAATAAAATGCTGAAATTCTGTAATAAGCTGGCTCCATTAAATTTCTCATGGACTAGTGATTATAGGGTTAATTGTGTTGACAGGGACGTGATTACAGCAATGAAAAAAGCAAATTGCAAATATATCTATTTTGGTATTGAATCAGGTTCACTAAGAATATTAAAAATGATAAATAGAAATATGACAATTGAAATGGCTGAAAATGCTTTCAGTTTATGTAATGAAATAGGAATTTCTACAATGGCTGGGTTTATTGCTGGCTTTCCTACAGAAACAGAAGAGGATTTAAAGTTAACAATTAAAGTGATGAAAAAATTAAAACCAACCCTGACAAGGGTTACTAAATTTGTTCCATATCCTGGTGGAGAACTCTATGAAAAATCCATTGAAATGGGCTTTAAATTACCTAAAAAAACTGAAGACTTTGCAGATTTAGGCGACTATGTCAATGAGGGCATTAATATCTCTTCGATTCCCGATAAGAAGATTAGAAAGGCAAGGAATTTTGCAAGATTTTTATCAATAAAAAATACAATCTTGTTTTCTTTTAAACACAAGGATTTTGGATATATGCCTTATTTTATCTTGGATTCATTGCCACCAAGGATATCAAGGTTAATTGTTGGTTTCCTTAGGTTCATTACAAAACCCATCAGAACCAAGTCATAACTGCTAAGAAAAAAGATTATAATAGAAAAAATGAAAATATTGCTAATACAACCACCCCATTATTATGGGGGAAGAAACAGACCTCCTTCATTTTTCCCGTTAGGATTGGGATATCTTTCAAAGGTATTGTTAAATTCAGGGCATGAAGTTGAAATTTTTGACATATGGGCACACCAATATAAAAATAAAGAGGTCAAAGAAAAAATTAAAAGATTAAAGTATGATATTGTAGGTATAAGTGCTCTTTCAACACAATATGCATATGTAAAGTGGCTTACTTCAGAATTAAAAAAACACAGCAACGCTCCTATTGTGGTTGGTAATGCGTTAGCTACCTACTCACCGGAGATTGTATTAAAACATACTAAAACTGATATTTGTTGTATAGGGGAGGGTGAAATAACTTTAAAGGAAATCATAGAGAACATAAATAAATTGGAGAAGGTGAAAGGAATTTACTTTAAGAAAGGTAATAAAATCATAAAGAATCAGCTAAGAGAATACATAAAAGATTTGGACAGCATCCCTTTTCCTGCGTGGGATTTGTTTCCTATGGATATATATCTCAAAAATTGTAGGTTGTGGGGGGGTTTAATCACTGCCATGAATTTAATAACCACAAGAGGTTGCCCTTATAATTGCAAATTCTGTTCGAAAACATTTAGAGAAATTAGGTTAAGATCAGCTGAAAATGTCATAAAAGAAATAAAAACCTTAAAAGATAAATATGGAATTGAAGGCATTTTTTTTAGCGAAGAGCTTCTTGTTATTAATAAGGCAAGGACAATTGCAATATGTGAAAAAATTAAAAAATTAAAAATGAAATGGGTTTGCCAAGGTAGGGTTAATCTTGTAAATTTGGAACTATTAAAATGTATGAAGAATGCAGGTTGTATTGTAGTAGGATATGGTATTGAGTCAGGAAGCCAAATCATCTTAGATAATATGAATAAGATGGTAACTGTTGAACAGGCAGAAATGGCTATTAAAAATACAATCAAAGCTGGAATGAATCCAATGATACAAATGATGTATGGTTATCCAGGTGAAACAAAAGAAACATTACAAGAAACAATATCATTCTTTAAAAGATGCCCTTATTTGGGTCCGCAAGGTATTGCTAATGCTGTAAAATTCAGTCCTATAACACCATTGCCAGGGTCAGAGTTGTATGAGCAAGTTGTAAAGAATGGTTTAATAAAGAATGAAGAGGAATAT
>CAYWLA010000103.1:0-1430 GCA_964458955.1 uncultured Methanosarcinales archaeon | reverse complement strand
GCCATGTTTTTTCTGAAAATTTTAGCAAGAAAAATAAGAATCCCTAAAAATAAAATAAAAAAGAGCAAAGTTCTAGTAGCAACACATCCTTCATTTTACCAGAACAACATAAATGTAAGAGTTGGAATCCTCATAGAAAAACTTCAAGAATCGTACTCAGCTTCAACTGTTTTATATGAAGACCTGGCTTCTTTGGGTAGCAAGACAATAGGAATTGTCAGAAAATACAGGAACTCACATGCTGTTGAGGTATTTTTTGATGTTAATCTTGCTTTTGAAATAATAAAAAAAAGCTTAAAATATCTCAGGGTATGGAACCATATCTTAAAATCAGAGAAGTTTAGAAATGAGCTGGTTATTAACAACAGAGATTGCAGTAAAATGATATTGCCATTGCTTGAAGACATAATTTCAAAAATGATTATTGAATCTATATTTTATTTTGAAATTACAAAAAAAATTATTGATAGATTTAAGCCAAAGTTAATTGTAAGTGGAGGCGGATTAACAACACAGGAAAGAGCTATTATTCATGCTGCAAATGAAAAGAACATTAAGGCATATAGTGTCCAGGAGGGGCTTGTATGTGACAGCCTATACCATTGCTGTACTGAAGATGATATTAAAAGGGGATACAAAACACCTGACAAAATGTTTGTATATGGCCAAGCTACTAAAGATATTCTAACTAAAGAAAAGGGATACAAAAGCAGGAACATTATAATTGTCGGGTCACCAAACAGCGACTATATAGAAAGATTAAGAAAAAAAATTGATAAAATAAGTGAGTTAAAAAGACTAAAACTTGACCCAGAATTAAAAACAATTACCTTTTTTACAGTACCTTGTGCAATACCACTAATGGAAAAAATGTTTATGGATGTTGTATATCCTATAAAGAGAATTGGAAATCTGAATCTGATTGTAAAACTTCACCCTAGGGATATGCTTTACAATAGATATAAAGAAATCCTAAACAAATCTGGGATTCAAAATGTACAGATAATAAAAGATGTAAATGTATATAATACACTATTAATTTCTGATGTTTCTATTGTTTATTCATTTTGTACTGTATGTTTAGAGGCATTAATGTCTAAGAAAAAAACACTTATACTTAATATAGATATAGGTTATGGTATCCACAAAAAATTCCTTAAAATGAGCAAATTTATTGTAAATAAGCCTAAAGAAATTGAAAAAATGATTAGGGATATAGTTGAGGATGAAAAAAAAGAGACAATAAGAGGAAACGATGAAAAAATAAATAAATTTATTACAAACGAAGTATATAAAGTCGACGGAAAAGTAAATGAGAGGATTATGGATAAAATAAATAAAGATTATTAATCATGCAAATGATATACTTAGAAATAATGCTTCAAAGAATTAATATTATTAGTTTACTCACAAGTTTAAGTCATTCTGTC
>CAYWLA010000102.1:0-4484 GCA_964458955.1 uncultured Methanosarcinales archaeon | reverse complement strand
ATTAAGGGATGCACACCTGACTCAATGGATATCTTCAGATACAGGGTTTACCTTGAAAACCCAAAGGCAGGAGATAAAATAGTTTTTCTGAATGCCGGGGCCTACACATATTCAACAGATTTCTGCAACCTTAAAAAGCTTGAAACAGTTGTTGTTGATTAGAAAAAGCTTAATATCTGGTTTTTCTTCTTGGTAATCTTCATATATACCTAAATTTCTAAAACCACAGTTAATTAAAAAGGAAGAAAATAAACCAAAAAAAGATTCCTCTTTATTAAAAATAAAGAAGGATCGTCCCTCTTTATTCCCACTTCCAATCACTTTCAGTTTTTTATTCATTATGGTCTAGCCTTATTTAACAAAAGAAGAAACATCAAGAAGTAAAGAATCCAAAGACATTGACATTTTCATTGTTATTTTTAATTAATAATTATTGGTTCATCCTTATATTTTTCATCTAACTCCTCTTTTAATATTATTTCGAATTCATCTGGATCAAAAGATTTAATCTCAGATTCTGAATATATTGAACTAGCATTAATTTCTTTATCATTCAATACAAGAAATTTTATTAAATTGGCCCTACTTTTGAATAATTCCATCTTTTCAAGTATATTTAGTAAAGTTCCTTTAAATAAAGTCATATTTTTAAAAATCTCTTCACAATTTTTTCCAGGTACTTCCTCAGGCGATCCTTGTTGAATAAACTCAGGATACAATCTTTGTGAATAGTCCCTTGGAATTGATTTTAATATAAAAAAGGAGTTGACTAGTTTATTCTTTCTTAATGCTATTACAGTAAGTTCTTCCATTAGTAGTTTAAAGAGAAGATTAAATTTCAAATCTTTTGCAATTTCTAAGATAATCTCTTCATTATTTGTGTCTTCCAAATTATGTATAATACTTTCTACATAACCCTCTACTATCTTTGAGAAGCTTTCCATTTTAAATTAAAAAATAATAAAAATAGATTTATTTTTTAAACAAATCTATTCTATGTGCTGGTCCTAAGTTGATATGTGTTTTGAATATATCATAGTTCAGGTGTGGCCCTAAACCATTGTGTCCACTAAAATCGTATCGCTCTTGTAATCCAAATTCATCCCGTTTGAGGATATTTCCTGGATTACCCAACTGAAATCCACTTCCCATTGAACCTATAGGGTTTATTGGCTTAAATTGTCCTGTATACATTTGGAATTGACCTGATGTATACAAATCTATTGTTACATACACCTTTTCTGGTCTTTGGACTGGTTCTAGAATTTGTTCTAAAACTTGGCTTTGCATTTTATACCTCTTTTAGTTAGTTTACTAACTGTTATTTATATTATAGATTAATAAGTATAAATAACTTTCGCAAACATTTTCGGAAGATTTTCGAGATATTATTTTTTAGCAACTACATATATTCCTGTTGTTGTTTTTGTAATCTGTTGATGTGTATTCCTATCAAAAAAATTAATTTTGTTGAAATTGTATTTTTTCAATAAATCACATATTTCTTCTGGTTCATAGTACCTTAAAACTTCTCTAGCTGAGAACTTTTTTTCATTTATGCCATTATTTAAAATATATATACTCTCTTCTATATGTATCTGATTATAAGTATCTATTTTGTGCTTTGACAACTTTTTTAATATTAGCCCTTTAAATTCTTTTTGAAGATATAACTTTTTAGAATATTTTTTTTCATTTATTAAATTAGTTGGATAAAAAGAATCAAAAATAAATATTCCTCCTTTATTAATTGATTTATTAATATTTTTAAGAGCCTTGTTAACGTTATCTTTTTCTATTATATAATTCATAGTAAAATTGTGAGAATAAATTGCATCAAATTTTTTTTCAAATTTTATATTACAAATATCACCTACAATAAATTTATTATATTTTCCTTTCTTTTTTTTGTTTGCAATTTTAATTACTTTTTTTGATATGTCTAAACCAACAATATTATACCCTCTTTTAGCAAGTTCTAAAGCATGTCTGCCATATCTGCATCCAACATCCAAAATGGTCTTAACCTTTATATCTGCAAAATTTTCAAAAAATTCACACAAAAAATTGCATTCAATTTCTGTGGGCAAGTACGAATAAATCAATTTATCTTCTAATTTTTCAAATGAATCAATTTCTTCAAATTTCATCTTAGAGTAAGCATCTTTTTTCCTTTTTTTAGTTCTTCTGCATTGGTTCTCAAACTATTCTCATAGCTTGATGCAATTTTCCATTCTTTAGAATTTTTAGGAAGCATTAAAGCAAACTTTCCTTGTTCCTTGCTTTTTTTTATATTATGATTTATTGCTTCTTTTGTTATTGGCGTATCAAGAACTTTTTTTTGCAATGAATCCGATTTATCACCTCCAATAATAAACTCTCCTGAAAATATAGGATCAGTTACAGAAATATCAAGCATCTTTAGTTCATAGTTAAATTCTTTTTTTGTTTTAGCATAAACATCAAACCATATATTATAATAAGAATCTATTTTTTCAGAAACAATAAACAAATCAATATCTGAATATGGTTTCTTTGAGCCATAAAGAATACATAACTCAATAGTTTCAAATTTCTTACCATATCTTTTTTTTAGTATATCAATAATAATCTTTTTATCATAAAATTTTGGGAAACCAAGTTGATAAATCAAAGCGAACTTTCCATATTTATCTTCAAATGACTTAAATTGATTAAATAATTTCCTATATTCGGAATGAACAATTTTTTCCATCTTTTTTTCAAACAGATGCTTATTGTTAGTAAAACTGGCTAGATAATTTTCTAACCACATAGCAAATCCTTCATAATTGTGGTTATTCTCATTACAAAACTTTCTTAATTCATTAATTTGTTTTTTATAAATATTAAAATAAGGATTTGTTTTACCTATCTTAAAATGTTTATTCTTTGGAAGTTTTTTAACACTTAAAATTTGTTTTTCAGTTTCTTCCAACTTACTATCCAATGTAACAATATTCTTACCAATTAGTGAATATTCACAAAATAGTCCATGACCAAAAAATTCATGGAGAAAATTAACAGGTAAAAATTCTGAATCTCTCTTCAAATGAGCAGAAAAAGAACGAGGAAAATAAACCCCTAAACTTTCTTTATTGCTATTTGTTTGAACAAAGAATTTATTCCATTCTTCATTAGAATAAATTTTATAATGGGATTTATATGGCTTAATCTTAAATTCTGACTTAAGTATTTCAGAACATTCCAAATTTAACCTGTCTATTATCATTTTACTACTTAAAAGAACTCAAATATATATAAATTTATTGGTTTAAGTCAAGAATTCTCTTGTTTGGTTCTATCTTTTTATCAAACTCATTATACATTATCTCAATAACAGAATCAATATCTGAATAGTTTTCAATTTCCTTTTTTGAAAGGTATTGCTGTTCATTAATCTCAGGTTCTTGAATAATTAAAAATTTGATGTAGCTATTTAACATATTATTGAGATTTAATTTTTCAATTATTTTTATAAATATCCCTTTTTTAATGACAATCCCATGAACACTTTTAATTATACTTTCATCATCATCCTTTGCAGTTCCGCCAATATAAACATAATCGGGGTATTCCTTATAGTCTGATTTTAAATAATATTTCAATAAGCCTTTAGATAATATAATACAACCTTTAGATAATGCAATAACCAACATTTTTTCTAATAAAAAATAAAAAAGAATAGAAGATTTATCAGCTTCTTCTCTTAAAGATTTGATTAAATCCATATCAGACATAGAGCTATCTTTAAACTTCTCAAATAGACTAACAATTCTGCTTTCTATGTACTGATTTATGTTCATTTATTTTCCTAATCCATCCCTTTCAATATTTCTTTTATATCCAGTGGAAATTTTATTTGATGCGAGTCCCCTAATATGCTTGAAGATTTTTTTATGACGCTCCCATAAGGATTAATTATATCATAATTAATATGTGGTCCTAAACCTTCATTATTTTTACCTTTATGGTCACTAAAATCAAATCTTTCCTGTAGTTTCCAGCTATCCTCAAGATCATACTGTTTCCTTAATATTGAGCCAGACCCCTCTATTGATGGAGGCATTATTGGGTTCTCAATACCATAATTAGGCAAAATTGTTTGTATGGGCTTAAGTTGTTGCATTCCATCTGATCCACCTAATGGCATTCCTATTCCATAACCAATTGGGTTCATTGGTCCAGTATACATTTGGGATTGACCTGATGTATACAGATCTATTGTTGCATATGCTTCTTTTTGTATTTGTACTGGTTCTAGAATTTGTTCTAAAACTTGGCTTTGCATTTTATCCCTCCAAATTTTTTATTAATTATTTATATTTATAGATTAATTAATATAAATAACTTTCGAAAGCATGTTCGGAAGATTTCCGAAATAAAAATTAACTGATTCATTGTCCAAAGTTTTATATACAAAAGCAGTTATTTCTTTTAACCAATCTCTTTAGACATGTTATGGA
>CAYWLA010000101.1:0-4671 GCA_964458955.1 uncultured Methanosarcinales archaeon | reverse complement strand
CCAAAAAGGCAATTAAAGAAAAAGAATGAATAAAACAAAAAAGAGCAGGAAAGAGAAGACAGCTGAGCTAGAGAGAAAGATAAAGCTATGCAATGCTTTCCTTGAGAAGACTGATAACAAGGCTCATTATGAAAACCTTATCAGGAAATACTCTTCAGAGATCGAAAGAAATAAATCCAGGGCAGATTCATTACAAAAATTCAGCAAAGCAATCCTGCCAGCAGCTTTATTGGTTATTGTTATAGCTGTTTTGGTTTTCTTAAGGCCGGCATTTATTGGCTATTTTGCACTGGAGAATGCCAGCTCTTACACGCAGGATATTGATGCTGTGTTTGCTGAAGACAGTATTTACTCATTTTATTTGGAACAGGATGGTGAGTTAAGGTCATTAAGATTAAATGGTCAGTTAATCGGAGACGGCATTGCAAAAGTTTACCTTGAAACAGATAATGAAAGCTATCTTGTGTTTGATTCAAATGCTCTTGAAGAAGAAGGTCTTGCCGGCATAACAGGGCTTATTGTTGAGGATTTGAATGAAACAGATGAAGAAGAAATAAATGAGACAATTTCAACCTCAACTAATGAAACTATTCCTTCGAATGAAACAATTCCGGGTAATGAAACAGTAGAAGTTAATGAAACTATCCCAGGTAATGAAACTATTCCTTCGGATGAAACCATTGAAAACATTACAAATCCGCCTGAAAACGCAGAGATCCTGATAGGGCTTGAATACAATGATGGAACAGAATTTGATTCTGATAATGATGGAATAGAGGCAAAAGGTGGAATAGTTGACTTCAACATTAAAAACACAGAATTCAACTGGGCTGTTAATAAAAGTAATTTATGCACAAGATGGGAGACATATTCTTTGGATAATGAAAGTAGTGTGACAATATGTTATGGAAATGAGAAATGCTGCAATTTTATCGGGCTTGAGCCATTAACACCAAGCTGGAATGAGGTATTTTACTCTTATTATTCAAGATATGGGGCTGGCTCAAGCAACAGGATAAGCTCTCAGGTTGTTTATGTGGATTATAATATTAATGAGGATGATTTGTATTCTTATGTTTATTATTCTGACTGGGCAAGCCTGAATGCAGTCTTCTTGGAGGAAGAAGAGAAAATAACTTACTTTAGCGATATTTGCATGGAAACATGCTTATTAAGCCTTGATGAAACCTCTTATAGATTAAGGATTGAGCTGGAAAATGCAACTTTAAGGCTTAATAACATAAGCTATACAATAATTCCGGAAGAAGCTGAAATAATAAATAATGCTCCTGAATTATTAATGGATATTCCTGAGATCACTATCAGCAAAAACAGGGAGTTATTGATAGACTTAAGCGAGTATTTCTCTGACAAGGATAATGACTCATTGGAATATACAATTTATGAAATGGAAGATATCTCTGTGTTTGTTAATGGAAGTATTGTTACATTTATACCTAAAGAAGGCTTTACAGGAATAAGGAATACATTCATTATAGTAAATGACTCAAAGCAGATAGCTGTCTCAAATGTGTTTGTGGTTAATGTAACCAAAGCAGAAGAAACTCCGGAAGATATAGTTGTTGAAAACATCACTGACATTGCTGAAACACCAACACAGTTAGCTGCAGAAATAAACAAGCCGGTTAAGTGGGTAAAGAAAGTAAAGGCAGAAAACAATGAAACCATTGCCAAGCCTGTTAATGTTTCTTTCACTATTCCGAAAAAAGCATTTAATCTTGCTGTTAAAGACATTAAACTGAATAAAACAATTGAAAAAGATAAGATAGCTATTAAGACAAAAACCAGGGAAGATAAGCCAAAGGATAAATCAGAAGCAGAAGAATTTGAATTCCCTGATTTAATTGAGGCAAATGAAACAAAGGAGTATATTGCTGAGTATGAGACAGAAGCGCCAGCTGTTATTGAAACATATATCAGTGATTACAAAAAGCAGATAATTATAAGCTCTGATACACACTATGTAAATATCCTGGCTTATACAGATGTTCCTGTTGAATGTGCTCCGGAAAACATCAGGCTTTACTGGGTAAAGAATGGTATAAGGGAATTATTTACAAGTGTTGGATATTATGACCTGAATAACAATTCCCTGGTTGACAGGATAGAATGGGTTGTTCCCAGTTTAAGTAACCAGACATTTGAGGTAGAAATAACTGTACTGAATGTGCAAAGCTATCCGACTGTCGGCGGAAAATGGACTGTTGAGTTTACAACAATCGGAACAGCTGACTTAACAATCACAGCTGTTGATGGAACAACCTATGGGGATTCTGCTCCGGATGATCTGGAGTTTATTGAGCTGAAATGCGGTGATGGGATTGTTAATGCTTCTTTTGACGGAAATAAAATCTTTGTTCCTGATTATGAATGCAATGAAACAGGATATCATACTGTCAGGGTTTTAACAGAAGGAGTGCATACACAGGAGTTCAGGTTTGGCGATGCTGTGGCTTATGCGCATAATCTTGCAGGGCAGATACCAAAAACACTTAATATACAGGGCAAGCTAACAGACTCGTCTGGCTCTGCATTAACAGGAAATTATAATTTCTCATTTAAGATTTACAATGAAAGCACTGGCGGAACTAAATTATGGGAGGAAAACCAGACCCTTGCTGTCCAGGATGGAATCTATGATGCTATTCTTGGCTCCTCAGTTGCACTGACACTTGACTTTGACAGGCAGTATTATCTTGGAATACAGGTTGGAACTGATAGTGAGATGACTCCAAGGCTGAATCTTACAAGCACTCCTTACACTTACAGGGCAAGCTTTGCTGAAAATATTAGCATTTATTCAACAGGCGGCTTGATAATGGACTCAACCGGCTTGAGCTTAAACAGAAGCTGCGGAAATAATGAGATATTGAAGTGGGATGGCTCAGCATGGAACTGCGCAGCTGACTCAGGTGTTGGCTCAGAAGCAGATACTTTAGACACAGTTTCAGACAGGGGTGCAGCAACTGACAAGGCATTAACAATTGACAGTGATGGAAATGAAACAACAGTCATAGGCGGTGATTTGCAGGTGCAGGGCAATATCACAGGCAGCTCTCCAGTTAAGATAAAGGGCGGACTGAATGTGCTTAATGAGTCTGGGGATACACAGCTTTATGTTAATGAAACAACCGGGTATATTGGTGTTGGAACAGCTTCACCAACCCAAAAATTGCATGTTGCTGGAGATTTAAATGTTACCGGAGAGATATACGGTGACCAGTCAGCAAATAATTATGTGTATAACGGCACTGACTGGATTCCTATGATTTCAGATGCAGATGGTGTGCAGAAAGTTGTATTTAACAACTCTGAGCAGGGATACTGGTCAGTAAGCGGAAATTATTATTATTACAATGACGGCAATGTAGGCATTGGCACAGCATCGCCGGCAGATAAATTAACTGTAGTTGGAACACTTAATGTTACAGATATTCAGCTATCTACTAATTGTGCAGATGGCGAGATATTGAAATGGTCTGGCGGTGTTGGAACATGCGGAGCTGACTCAGGCGTTGGCTCTGAAGCAGACACCCTTGCAACAGTAACTGCCAGGGGAAACACAACAACACAAAACCTAACAATAGGAGACAAGCTTACTTTTGCATTTAGTGAGTTTATTGACAACCTAGTTGATGGCTGGCTCAGGGTTACCGGCAGTTTGAACATAACCCAGAACTTAAAAGTTGGTGGAGATGCTAATATAACCGGTGACTTAAAAGTAGATGGCAACATCACAGGCGGCTCACCAGTTAAGATAAAGGGCGGATTAAACGTATTAAACTCCTCAGGCACATCACAGCTTTATGTCAATGACACAACTGGCAATGTCGGCATCGGCACAACAAATCCAGGAAGTACTCTTGAAATAAATGGTACTTTTCATGTAAAAACGAAAACAACATTTTCTGCCACTGGTGGAACAATTACCACTTCTGGAGGATACACTATTCATACTTTTACTGAGAATGGAACATTCACCCCAAATGTTGCTGGAACTGTAGAAGTTCTTGTTGTCGCTGGCGGCGGTGCTGGTGGTGGTTGGGTAGGAGCAGGCGGCGGTGCAGGAGGATTTAGAACTAATGCTTCTTTTGCAGTAACTGCACAAACCTACGGAGTTACGATTGGTGCTGGAGGTACTGGAGTTACTGACGATAGAGGAAATGATGGAGCAAGTTCAATCTTTAGTACAATTACTTCCGCTGGCGGCGGCGGTGGTGGTTCACACCCTACTAATACGGCTGGTAATGCTGGTGGTTCAGGTGGTGGTGCTGGTTCAACTTCTCAAACTTATGGAGCAGGGAATACTCCATCAACAGACCCTTCACAAGGAAACAATGGGGGCAAAGGTTATGCTGCCCAAGCAGATGGTGGTGGTGGAGGAGGTGGAGCAAGTGCGGTCGGAGCAGATGCCGCTTCTCTGACTGGGGGAAATGGTGGAGCAGGTAGTTCTTCTACAATTTATGATGGTTCTACTATTTATTATGCTGGTGGTGGTGGTGGCGGTGGTACAAACACACAAGGTTCTGGTGGAACTGGTGGTGGCGGAGCTGGTGGCTCTACTTCTGCGACTGCTGGTACAGCAAACACAGGAGGAGGAGGCGGCGGGTGTCGGAATACCGTTGGAGTTGGCGGTGCTGGTGGTTCAGG